>JAIENU010000264.1 GCA_019751125.1 Burkholderiales bacterium
TATTTTGAGCGGCTGGCACATACCGATCGTGCGCATGCCGGCCTCTGGCACCTGCTCGGCGAGGTCGAGGTGGTTTTTGGTTTCTGGGCGATGCTGCTGCTCGGCTTCATGACGCTGGCCTGGGGTTGGGGCGGCATGACCGGTTACCTCGACCAGCAGCGATTTGTCGAACCGATGTTCGTGTTCGTGATCATGGTCATTGCCGCGAGCAGGCCGGTCACCCAGTTCACCGCTGATCTGGTCAGCGGCGCGGCGCGTGCGCTGCCCTTGCCGCAGAGCGTGGGACTGTTTTTTCTCAGCCTGTCACTGGTGCCGCTGTTGGGGTCACTGATCACCGAACCGGCGGCGATGACCATTGCCGCACTGATGCTGCGCGACGGCATGTTTTCGCGGCGGATATCAACGCGGCTCAAGTATGCGACGGTGGCGGTGCTGTTCGTCAATGTGTCGATCGGCGGCGCATTGACCAATTTTGCGGCGCCGCCGGTGCTGATGGTGGCGGCGAAATGGGAATGGAGCAGTGCCTTCATGTTCGGCATGTTCGGCTGGAAGGCCATGCTCGCGGTGCTGATCAATGCCGCCTTGCTGACACTGGTGTTTTATCGCGAACTGAATCAGCACGGACTCGCCGCGGACGGCGGTGAAACACGCAGGCAGCGGCAGCCGGTACCCCGTGCCTTTGTGGTGGTCAACCTGCTGCTGCTGGCGGCCGTGGTGTTTGCCAGCCACCATCCGGAAGTGTTCATGGGCCTGTTCCTGCTGTTTCTCGGCCTGGCCGAGGCCTACAAGCGGCATCACGACCGGTTGATGATCCGTGAGGCACTGCTGGTGGCGTTTTTCCTGGCGGGGCTGGTGGTGCTCGGCAGCAAGCAGCAGTGGTGGCTGCAGGACCTGCTCGAAGGCATGGGCGGGGCGACGCTGTTTTTTGGTGCCACGGCGCTGACCGCGGTGACCGACAACGCGGCGCTGACTTATCTTGGTTCTCTGGTCGAGGGTGTCAGCAGCGAGTTCAAGTATGCGCTGGTTGCCGGTGCACTTGCCGGCGGGGGGCTGACCGTGATTGCCAATGCACCAAACCCGGCCGGCTACGCGATCCTCAAGGACCGTTTTGATGACCAGTCGATCAATCTTGGCGGTCTGTTCATTGCGGCTGTGCCGCCTACGCTGGTGGCGATCCTTTGCCTGTGGGGTTTGCGTGACGCCGGTGCTGCCTTTGATCTCGCTGCAATGAAGGCCTGGTTTGCCGGGCTGGAGCGCGAATTCCTGTTCCTGCTGCTGTTGCCGCTGGTGGTGGCAGCGGTTGGTTTGTGGGCCGACCGTAGGCGGCAGGGCGATGGTGAATTGCACTGATTTCCGGTGATCACTGTAAGTCATTGTTTTTATTTAATAATATTTGATGTCTGTTTGATCGTCATCAACCCCCGGCGGATACCTGCCGCCTAAGCTGTGGGCTTCATTTGCCGAGGAGTTGATGATGTTGCGTATTCTGGTGCCCATTGATGGTTCGTCCAATGCACTGCGCGCGTTGCGCCATGCGCTGAAAACCCTGAAAGGCCAGCCCGGCCTGATCCATCTGCTGCACGTGCGCGCCCCCTATGAGGGGTATGGCATGGTCGGCGCCTATTTGCCGAAGTCGCGTCAGCGGCGAAATGCGGATGAGGCTGCTCTCGCGGCACTGAGGCCCGCCGAAACACTGATCAAGCGCTCCGGCATGCAGGGGCGCAGCTCTGTGGTCACTGGTGAAGTGGGCTCGCGCATCGCTTCGGAGGCGCGGCGGCTGCGTTGCACTTCGATCGTGATGGGCACCCGCGGCCTGGGTGCGATCGGCAGTCTGGTGCTCGGTTCAGTGGCGGGCGAAGTGATACACAAGGCAAGGATGCCGGTGACGCTGGTGAAGTAGACGGCTGCGGCGGCACGGAGCGCTTAGAATCGGGTTTTGTTCAACAGATTCAGGAGCGCCTCATGCCGGATTACACCAGCGAAGTCAAAACCGTCACCATCGAAGATGGTGTCGCCGTCGTTACCTTCAACCGGCCGGAGGTGATGAACGCGCTGAACATGCAGCTGCGCGAGGAGATCATGGTGCTGTGCCATGCGCTGGACGCCGATCCGGCGGTGCAGGTGGTGGTGTTCACCGGTGCCGGCGACAAGGCCTTCTGTGCCGGCGCCGACCTCAAGGAGCGCGGCAGCCGCAGCACCAACGAGATGTACAACGAGCGCCGCTTCCTGCGCGCGAAGTGGGTCAATGCGATTGCCGGCATCGCCAAGCCGACGATTGCCGCGATCAACGGTTTTTGCCTCGGCGGCGGGCTCGAGGTGGCGCTGCAGTGTGATCTGCGCATCGCTGCCGACCACGCCAAATTCGGCCTGCCCGAAGTGACGTTGGGCTTCCTGCCCGGCGCCGGCGGCACGCAGCGCCTGCCGCGCACCATCGGCCTGCAGCGTGCCAAGGAAATGATACTCACCGGCAAACGCATCGATGCTGCGGAGGCCGAGCGCCTCGGCATCCTGCTGCGCGTGGTGCCGCGCGATCAGCTGATGCCGGCAGTGATGGAGCTGGCGCGTGCCATCGCGAAGAACCCGCGCATCGCGGTGATCCAGGCCAAGGTGGCCTTGAACGCCTCGCAGGAAACCATGCTGTCGGGCGGCCTGCAGGCCGAGAACGAGGCCTGGCTGCCGTGCATGTTGTCGGATACCTGGAAAGAGAAGGTCGCGCGCTTCAAGGACTGAGCGCCGCCGGTCTGATGGTTTATCCTCGCTACCGCTGCTTCTTGCTGCTGCTGTTGGTCTGCGGCAGTGTCGCGGCGCAGCCGTCACCAATGATGTTGCAACGCGACTGCGCCGACTGTCCTGAACTGGTCACGCTGCCCGCCGGGCGTTTTGTGATGGGCGCGGCGCCGGATGAAGAGGTGCTTGAGCAACTTGCAGGCGAATTCCGCGGCCGCAGTGCGCCGCAGCGCGCGGTCGAGCTTGCGCGTTTCTCGATCGGACGTTTCGAGGTGACCCGTGGCCAGTTTCGTGCCTTTGTCGCAGCCACCGGCCATCGGTCCGCAGGGTGTTTTGTCTGGAGCGTTGATGCGCACCGGCTGGAGGCTGTGCGTTCCTGGCAAAGCCCGGGTTTCGAGCAGAACGATACCCATCCGGCGACCTGCATCAGCTGGGAGGATGCGGAGGCTTACACCCGCTGGCTGAGCCAGCGCAGCGGCCGCCGCTACCGCCTGCCCAGCGAAGCGGAATGGGAATATGCCGCCCGTGCTGGCACCACGACCCATCGCCACTGGGGCAATGACATGCGCGAAGCCTGCCGTTACAGCAACAGCGCCGATATCAGCACCCGCCGCGAAGTGCCGGAGGCTGCGGACTGGGCGTTCAGCGACTGCAACGACGACCATGCCTACACCGCACCCGTCGGCCGTTTTGCTGCCAATGCTTTTGGCCTGCACGACACGCTCGGCAACGTCGCGGAGTGGACGGCGGACTGCTGGAATCCGGATTATCGCGGCGCACCTGCCACAGCAATCGCACGCAGTGATGGTGATTGTCATCTGCGCGCCGTGCGCGGCGGCGCCTGGGATGAAGCCTCGGCCGGACTGCGTGCAGCCTATCGTGTCGGCAGCCCGGTGGTGGTCAGGGTTTACGCG
This sequence comes from Burkholderiales bacterium, assembly GCA_019751125.1. Taxonomy (GTDB): domain Bacteria; phylum Pseudomonadota; class Gammaproteobacteria; order Burkholderiales; family SG8-41. The sequence goes on from JAIENU010000264.1 coordinate 3,642, forward strand.
CGGGGATTCCGGGTGGTGCGTGAAGAGCAGTGATGCGTGTTGAATGATGACTGATGGGCACGATCAGGCAGCCTTGGCTGCCAGAGCCAGCAGTTTCTGGTAAATCGGCGTATCAATGCCGATGCCGGCAATCCGGTTGGCCCTGCGCTTGCGGAAGGCCTGTTCCGAAGGAATGCGGATTTCCTCGACGCCGGCCTGTCGTGGTGTTGCCTTGATGCGGGCAATCTCGTCAATCAGGCCGCGCCGGAATTCATCCAGCGGCTGCAGCAGGTCCGGGCGGATGGCGATCATCAGATAGCCATAGTCCTTGTTGGCATTGAGCGCGGAGCCGGCCAGCACCCCGAGCGCCTGTATCGCGACCGACAGCGCATAACCCTTGTGGCCGCCAAACGGCAGCAATGCGCCGCGCCGCGCGGCTGCGGGATTGGTGGTGGCCTGTCCCTGTTCGTCGATGGCCACGCCCTCGGGCAGCGGCGCGCCGGTGCGTTCGCGCAGCGAAAGATCGGTGGACATGAAGGCGGCGGTGCCGACGTCGATGAGCAGCGGGTCTTCGCCCATCGGGAAGCCGAAGGCCAGCGGATTGGTGCCGAGCATCGCGCGCATGCCGCCGGGCGGCGCAACATGGCGCGCGGAACTCAGCGAATGGATGCCGATCAGGCCGGCGCGGGCCACCTGCTCGACGTACCAGGCGCTGCGCCCGCTCATCCAGCTGTTGGTCAGGCCGATCAGCGCAAAGCCCTGCGCGCCGGCCTTGCCGATCGCGGTTTCGGTGACCCGTTGCATCGCCAGCATGCCGATGTTGTTGCCGCCGTCATACAGCGTGGAGACCGGTGTTTCGCGGATGACGCTGATCGCCTGCCGTGGATTCAGCCATTTCCGGCTTTCGGCGGCGTTGAGGATTTTCGGCAGGCCGGAATATTCATAGCCGCACAGGGCTGCGTCGAGGACATGATCGGCGATGGTCCGGGCTTCGTCAGTGAGGTAGCCGATGCCGCGCAGCGCGCGTTCCGCCAGATCGCGCGCGGCTGCGGTTTCAAGGTGGGTTCTCATGGTGTTCATGCAGGCGCCTTTGCTGATTCAAGGGCGGCGTGGCGTCCGGCGATACGGCCGAATACCGCGGCTTTGGCCAGTGCGCTGCCGGTCATATAGCCGTTGCCGTGAAATCCACCGGTGATTTCCCCGGCGGCATACAGGCCGGCGACGGGATTGCCCGCCGTATCGAGTACACGACCGGCAGTGTCCGTGGCCAATCCGCAGTAGGTGCCGAGTATCGCGCTGGTGCAGGGGTAGGCGTAGTAGGGCGGCTGTGCCACCGGTTGGAGTGTGCCGTTGCCGTTGGCAAGGCTGCTGCGTCCGAAATCCGGATCATGTCCGGCTGCGGCATGCTGGTTGTAGCGGTTGATGGTGCCGCGCAGCCTGGCGGCATCGATTCCGGCACGCAGGGCGAGGCTGTCCAGGTCATCCGCCGCGATGACCCGGCCATCGGCGAGCGCCGCGGCAAAGTTTGATGTAGCGGCATCGCTGACCGATTGCTGCATGACCCTGTGGTCGAAGATCTGGAACACCAGTGCCTGCGGCTGTTGCAGGCAGGCGTCGCCCAGCACCTTGTAGGACTGTGATTCATCGGCGAAACGCAGTCCGTGGACATTCACTGCCACCGCACCCTTGTAGATCGGATGCAGCAGGCCGTTTTCATCGGGGGAAGCCGCGGGGTGGCGGCCGAAGGTGCTGCTCAGTTTTTCCATGTCCAGCAGCGCCGCGCCACGGGCTTCGGCGATGGTCAGGCCATCACCCGTGCAACTGGATGCCCCCGCGCGCTGGGCCCGCGCCAGCGCCGGTGCATGGCGGCGTATCAGCTCTTCGTTGCGCGAGAAGCCGCCGCTGCACAGCACGACCGCGGATGTCTTTATCAGGCCGTTCCGGCCGTCGTCGTCGACCACCACGCCATCTTCATGCAATTCGCGGATGGCGCATGAAGTCATCACGCGGATCATTGGATGCCGGTTGATGTTTACGGCGAGGGCATCGATCATTTGTGCGGCATCGACACGGTTTGATCGGGGCAGCGACTGGCCGCTGCCAAGTTGCACCGAGCTGAAGCGGACGCCTTGGTGCTGCAGCCAGTTGAAAGTTTGTGCCTGTTCCGCGACAAAGGCGGCGAGCAGTTTTTCGTCGGCCTGGCCGCCGGCGCAACGGCGCAAATCCTCAAGCAGGCGGGATGGCGAATCCGTGATCTGCTGCCGCTGCTGGAGTTCGGTGCCGGCAAAGGCGATGGCACCGCCGCTGATGCGGCTGGTGCCCCCGAGACCGGCGCATTTTTCAAGCAGCAGCACGCGGGCGCCGTGTTCCGCGGCTTCCAGCGCGGCACAGCAGCCGGCCAGGCCGCCGCCGGCAACCACAACATCGGCGTGCCCGATGGTTTCCACCAGTGCTCAGTCTGCCGTTGCGCCCGAAGCCTTGACCACCTTGCTCCAGCGCGCGAGTTCTTCCTCCATGAAGGTGAGGAACTCGGCGGGTGTCATCGGCCGCGGCTCAACGCCCTGGCGATGCAGTTGCTCCTTGACCTGCGGCGAATCGAGGCCCTGGCGTATCGCGGCGCTGATGGTTTCGGTGATGGCCTTGGGCGTGCGTGCCGGCGCGACGATGCCCCACCATGAGGTGGCGCTGAATCCCGGGCTGCTCTCGGCGATGGCCGGCACCTCGGGCAGGGCGTTGGAGCGCTTGAGGCTGGTCACGCCCAGCGCCCTGAGGCGGCCGGCCTGGATGTGTGGCACCACCGCCAGTGAATTGGCGAAGCTCATCGAGATCTGGTTGGCCACCAATGCGACGATGGCGGGGCCGGTGCCCTTGTAAGGAATATGCAGGGCATCAATGCCGAAAGCCGTGTTGAACATCACGCCGGCCAGATGTTGTGAGCTGCCGATGCCATTGGAACCGTAGGTGGTTTTGCCGGGCTGTTTTTTTGCCATCGCCACCAGCGAGGCGACACTGGTCGCCGGTGAGGCTGCGGGCACGACGAGGAAGTTGGCGGTGGATCCGAGCAGGGAGACCGGTGCGTAGGACTTGATCGGTTCGTAGGGCAGTTTCTTGTAGAGCGACCCATTGATCGCATTGGTGGCGACATTGGCGACCAGCAGCGTATAGCCGTCGGGTGCTGCCGCGGCAGTGATTTCGCAGGCCACTATGCCGTTGGCACCAGGCCGGTTGTCGATGATCATCTGCTGCGACCAGATTTCGCTGAGGCGACCGCCGATGACACGCGCGATGGTGTCGTTGCCGCCGCCCGGCGGATAGGGAACGATCAGGCGCACCGGCTTGGTCGGAAACGCGGCAGCGGCTGCCGCCGCCAGATGGGGGCTCAGTGTCAGTGCAGCGCACAGCGCCAGAGCTGCTGCGGCATGGGATTGTTTCACGGCATTCTCCTCAGTGATATCGTAAGCTATTGTTTTTATTGAATTATTTTTTCAATTCCACAATACCCATCCAGTAATGGATTTCGCCATTGGTGGGGACTGCATAGCGCCGGATGAAATTGAGTGTGCCGTCGTCGCCCACGCGGAATACAGAAAGCGCCGCAGGCACGGTTTCGATGCCGCTGCTTTGCCGCACGGCCAGCGGTTTGATGCTGGCGGCGACCATCAGCCGGCCGGTCGGATCAAAGGCGAAGGTCCGCACGTGAATGCTGTGGGTATCGGCATGCTGGATCAGTTGCGGTTTGCCGCTGTCTTGGTCGATCGCAAAGACCGCGATGCTGTTTTCACCGCCGCCGAAGACCGGTGTGCCTTGATGATCCACGGTCCAGTCGGCGCGGTTGGCGACATAGACATGGCGGCCATCCGGATGCACATGGATGGCGCCGGCCAGTTGTCGCGGCTTGATGCCCTTCGGGTCGGCCAGTGTTTCCTGCACGCTGGCCGCGGTGGCTTCGACCGCGTCACCGGAAAAACGGTACATGCAGAGCTGGCTTTGCCGCTCCAGTGAGACATACATCCAGGGCTTTGCCGGATGAAAGTCGAGGTGGCGCGGTCCGAAGCCGTAACCCCAGTTCGGCGCGATCACGGCAAGCGGAGAGAGCTGGCCCTGATCAAAGCGGTAGAAGCGCAGCGCGCCAGGATCTTCCGGTTTGCCGTGTTCGGCGTTGTTGCCGCGATCGATCAGCATCGCCGCGCGGCCCGAGGGTGTGGCCATCACCTGATGCGGATAGATGCCGTAGTCGAGTCCTGCGGCCTGCGTGATTTCACGGCCGAGTGTGCCGTCATCGTTGATCGGATTGACCGTCAGTCCGGTGCGCGGCAGGTTGTGTCCCGAGAGCAGGTATTTGCCGGAAGGATGTACACAGACATGCACCGCCCTGGTGTATTGCGGCTGCGCTTCACCGTGCGGCGACAGGGCGCCGGTTTCCGGGTCAATGCGAAAGGCGCTGACATGGTTGGAGTCGGCCTTGAGTCCCTTGCCGCGGTTGCTGGTGGCGACATACAGCCAGCGCTTCGAAGGATGCGGCCAGGCGTACTGGACGTTGGCGAGCGCGGTAATGGTCTCACGCCGGGTCAGGGTACCGCTTGCGACGTCGATGTCGTAGCGGGTGATGTCGCGGCCGACAGCGCTGTACAGCACAGCAGTGGTTGTCATGTTGAAGTCGTCGCGGTGAATCAGCCGTTGCGGGGCTTGTCGAGCACTACACCCTGTTGCAGCAGTGCATCGATTTCGCCGGCGGCATAGCCGGCTTCGGCCAGCACTTCGCGGGTGTGTTCACCCATACGTGGCGGCTGGCGCAGGACTTGTGGCTTGCGATTGCCCATCTCAAGCGGAATCGCCGGGATGCGCGCCTGCTTGCCGTTGGGCAGCGTGATGTCGAGCAGGCGTCCGCCGGCATTGAGATGGCGGTCTTCAAAAAGGTCGCCGGGTTTAGCCAGCGGGCCAAAAGGGATTTTCAGGCGTTCCAGTTTTTCCACCAGCGAATCGAAGGGCTCGGCGGCAAATTTGGCGGTGACCACCGGCATGATGCGATCGCGTGCCTGCGCCCGTTGCGGATTGCTTTTCAGCGCGGGGTCGGCGAGCAGGGCTTCTTCGCCGAATTCCCTGCAGAAGCTTCGCCAGTGGTTATCGCTGGTGATCCCGACAAACACCGTGCGGCCATCCGCGGTCTGGAAGGGGTCGTACACCGCCCAAGAACTGGCTTTTTCCGGCATCGGCGGCGGTGCCTTGCCGGTCAGCGCCTGCTGGCCCATGTGCTGGGCGACGAGGAAGGCAGTGGATTCAAACAGCGCGCTGCGGATTTCCTGGCCGCGCCCGGTGCTCTCCCGCTCGCGCAGCGCGGCCATGATGCCCAGCGCCCCGAACATGCCACCCATGATGTCCACCACCGAGGCGCCGGCACGCAGCGGCATGCCGCTGGGGCCGGTCATATAGGCGAGGCCGCCCATGAACTGCACGATTTCATCAAGCGCCGCGCGCTGTTCGAAAGGGCCGCTGAGAAAACCCTTCAGGCTGCAATAGACGATGCGCGGATTGGCGGCGGTCAGCACTGAATAACCCAGGCCCAGCCGGTCCATGGTGCCGTGGGCGAAGTTTTCGATCAGAGCATCGGCGCCGGCGACCAGTTTCAGCAATACCGCCTTGCCGGCCTCAGACTTGAGGTCGATGGACAGGCTGCGCTTGTTGCGGTTGAACACCGGGAACAGCGCTGAGCCGAAACCGACGTTGGCGCGGGTGCGGTCGCCTTCGAGCGGTTCGACCTTGATCACATCCGCGCCGAGGTCGGCCAGCACCATGCTGCAGGAAGGGCCCATCACGGTATGGCCCAGCTCGAGAATGCGGATGCCGGCCAGGGGCAGGGCGGCAGCAGCCTTTTCGGGATTGTTCATTGGCGAGTTTCCTGTCAGTGCAATGCCGCGCGCAGGCGGGCGAGGCTGCCGCCGCACATTACGGAACCGGGCAGCGGATGTCCGACGATGTCCTCGGCAAGGCGGGCGCACTCGAGCAGTTTTTCGAGATCAATGCCGGTGTGGATGCCCATTTCCTCGCACATGAACACCAGATCTTCCGTGCAGACATTGCCGGCGGCGCTTTTGTGTCCGGCGAAGGGGCAGCCGCCGAGGCCGGCGACCGAAGCATCAAACATGTCGACGCCCATCTCCAGCCCGGCAAAGGCATTGGCGATGGCCATGCCGCGGGTGTCGTGCAGGTGCAGGTTGATGCGCAGGTCCGGATAGACGTCGCGGATCGCGCCAACGGTGCGCTTGATCGACAGCGGTGTGGCCCAGGCCATGGTGTCGGCCAGCGATACCAGTTCGATGTTCACGCCATGTTCGGCGGCAATCGCAAAAATCTGGCGCAGTTGGGTCAGCACCTGGGCCGGCTGGATGTCGCCCTCGAAGTTGCAGCCGAAGGCGGCCATGATCGAGCCGCGGGTGACCGGAATGTCCAGCTCCTTGTAGATGCTCAGCACACGGTGGTTATAGGCTTCCTGCTCGGCGAAACTCTTGTTGTTGTTGCGCTTCAGGAAAGCTTCGGAGGCGCACATCGCGATGCGGCCCTCCACCTTGAGGCGTTTGGTGGCAAGCGCACGTTCGAGGCCTTTTTCGTTGAGGCTGAGCCCGGTGTATTCGACGCCCGGCCGCGGCGTGATGCCGCGCACCACCTCTTCGGCGTCGGCCATGCCGGGCACACGTTTCGGGTTGACGAAGGACACGATCTGCATGTGGTGCAGGCCGGTGTCCGACAGTGCATCGATCAGTTCGATCTTGCGTGCCGTCGGAATGTTGCCTTTTTCGATCTGGAAACCTTCGCGGGGGCCTTCTTCGTTGATGAAGACGGCTTTGGGCAGGTTGGACATGGCGTTCTCCTCAGTCTGCGGTCTTAGTCGGCGGTGATGCCGGCTTTACGGATCAGGGTGCCCCATTTCTGCACTTCGCTTTTGACGAAGGTATTGGCTTCCTTGCTGGTGGTCGGCGTGACTTCACCGCCTTCCGACATCAGTTTTTCCTGCATCTCGGGCAGATTCAGCGCGGCGACGAAATGTTTGTTCAGCAGTTCGACGATCACGGGTGATGTCTTCGCCGGGGCCATGAACACATGCCAGGTGGTGACCTCGAAGTTTTTCAGGCCCTGTTCCATGGCCGTCGGGATTTCCGGCAGTTGCCGCGCGCGTTTGTAGCCGGTTGTGGCGATGGCGCGCATTTTTCCCTGACGGATGAAGCTGGCCGAGGAGCCGATCGAGGTGGCCATGATGGTGATGCGGCCGGCCATCAGGTCGACCACGGCCGGGGCTGCACCCTTGTACGGCACGTGGGTGAGGTTGATGCCGGCGCTGAGATTGAGAAGGTGGCCGTTGAGGTGGCCGGCGGTGCCGACGCCGGCGGAACCATAGGTCAGGCCATCGGGTTTTTTCTGCGCCAGATCAATCAGGTCTTTCAGGTTTTTCAGCGGCGAACTCGGGCTGACTACCAGCACGGACGAGGCGCGCTGCACCAGGGTGATGGCGTTGTAGTCGGCGATGGGATCGTAATTGTTCTTGGCGCGCAGGGCCGGTCCGATGGCCAGATTGGCGGTCTGTCCCAGCCACAGGGTGTAGCCGTCGGCCGGGGCGCGTGCGGCCAGTTCGGCACCGATGGCGCCGCCAGCGCCGGTGCGGTTGTCGATGACGATCTGCTGTCCCAGCGATTCCGCAGCCTTGGGTGAGACGACCCTGGCGTAGGTATCGGTGCTGCCGCCGGGCGGGAAGGGCACGATCATGCGGATCGGGCGAACCGGGTAATTCTGTGCGCTGACCATGCCGGCGAACATCAATCCGGCAATGGTGGCAAGGCCGCCGAGACGGCGGGCCGTGGTGGCGTTCATGGTCTGCTCCTCCTTGTTTATGGGTATGCCTGCAATTGCTGGCGGCAGTGTAGGCGCGGTTATTTATGCATATAAAGTAATTTTTTATTATCATTTGATGCATTAAAAACATAAATTTAAAGGCCGCCATGAAGCTCCAGCAGGTGCGATTGCTGTGCGAGATCGTCGATCAGGGATTCAATGTGTCGAAGGCGGCATCGGCGCTGCATACCTCGCAACCAGGGGTCAGCCGCCAGATCCAGCTGCTTGAGGATGAGTTGGGTGCCGAGCTGCTGGAGCGGCGTAATACGCGCTTGAGCGGACTGACCAAGGCCGGGCAGAGCCTGCTGCCGGCGATGCGCAGGCTTCTGTCGGAAGCCGACCAGATCAAGCGCCAGGCCGGCGAGGTCAGCACCTCGGCCAAGACCCGCTTCATTATTTCAACCACCCACACCTACGCCCGGCATACGCTGCTCTCGGTGCTGAAGCGGTTCATCCAGCACCATCCGCAGATTTCCATCCAGATGCGGGAAGGGGCTGCCCCGCGGATCATGCAGCTGCTCGCTGCGGGCGAGGTGGATATCGGTATTGCCACCGAGCCGGTGGACCGCTTGCCGGGCATCAGCCTGATGCCCTGTTACACCGTCAACAACAGCGTCATCGCGCCGCTCGGCCACCCGATACTGAAGCTGCAGAAGATTACGCTGGAGGACATGGCCCGGTATCCGATCATCACCTATGACGAGCGGCATTTCCTCGGGCGTGTGGTGCGCGAAAGTTTCCAGCGCAGGGGGCTTGAAGCCTATTACGTGATCAGCATCATCGATGATGATGTGATGAAGGCCTATGTCGAGGCCGGTTTCGGCATCGCCATCCTGCCCAGCGTGGCCTACAGCAAGGTCAAGGACCGCAAGCTGCAGGCGGTGCCGGTCGAACATCTGTTCAAGGCCGGCACCTGCGTGGTGATGACACCGGAGAACAAGCCGATGAAACCGCATGTCAGTGATTTCATCGAGCTTGTGAAAGCAACACCGGTGTCGGGGCTGGATACGCCGTTGCGCGCAAGACCCGCGCGGCGCAAGGCCGGCCGGTAAAGCCTGCGGGTGGCTCAGTCCACCTTTGCGCCTGAAGCCTTGACGATTTTGGTGAACTTGGCGACTTCGTTGCGGATGTGCTCGGTGACTTGTGCCGGTGTCATCGTCACCGCAGTGGCGCCGTAACGGTTCCACTGCTCGACCACTTTCGGCTGCTTGAGCATGGCCATGGTGGCCGTGTGCAGGCGGTTCACTACATCGGCTGGCAGGTTGGCCGGGCCGAGCAGGCCGCTGTAGAGAATGATGTCGTAGCCCTTGATCGCTTCCGCAATCGCGGGCACGCCGGGGAATGCCGGGGAGCGGCTGGTGCCGCTGACGCCGATGGCGCGCAGCCGGCCCGAACTGGTGTAGGGCAGAGCCGCCGGCGTGGTGGTGAAGGAGGCGGCGACTTCGCCGCCAAGCACCGCGGCTGCTGCCGGTGCACTGCCTTTGTACGGCACATGCACCATCTTGATGCCGGCCTGGGCGCGGATGGCCTCCATGCCGAGATGGATGATGGTGCCGTTGCCGGAAGAGGCATACACCACATCGTCAGGACGGGATTTCGCCAGTGCGATGAATTCCGGCACCGACTTCACCGGCATCGACGGATGTACCACCAGCACCAGCGGCGACTGCGCGACCAGCGCGATCGACGAAAAATCGCGCAGCGTGTCGAAAGGCAGCTTCGCATACAGCGAGGCGTTGATGGCATGGGTGGTGACGTCGGTGAAATACAGGGTGTGGCCGTCAGCCGCGGCCTTGGCGATCAGGTCGGCGGCGATGGTGGTGCCTGCGCCGGGACGGTTCTCGACAACAAAGCTTTGCGACAGCGCTTCACCGAGTTGCTGCGCGGTGATGCGGGCCAGCGTGTCGGAAATGCCGCCGGGCGGAAAAGGCACCAGCAGACGCACCGGTTTGGCGGGATAGGTTTGCGCGAGGCTGGATGTTGAGTAAAGCGTCGGGCAAAGCACGAGGCTCACGGTGAAAAGAGTATTCAGCAGTTTCATGGTTGTGGGAGATGCGGTTGGCCGGAGAGATTTCCACTTTTAGTGGCAGCAATATTGGTGCCAGCGCCGATGGTTTGCGCCATGTTTGTCCGGGGCAGAACCAGTCTTTTGGATGTTTCGCGAAGCCGCATAATTTATTCAATAAAAACAATGACTTATATAATTCACGAGTCAGGTTCAATCACAGACGAGTCGGTAGCCGACGCCAGTCTCGGTAATAAGATAACGCGGTTGCAACGGGTCGGGCTCCAGTTTGTCGCGCAACTGCTTGGCGTAGATGCGCAGGTAATGAGTGTCTGATTCATGGGCGGGTCCCCAGACTTCACGCAGCAGCTGTCCCTGGGTGATTACCGTGCCGGTATTACGCGCGAGGCTGGTCAGCAGGCGGTACTCGATCGGGGTCAGGTGCAGCGGCGCGCCATCACGGGTGGCGGTGCGTGCATCGAGGTCTATCGTCGTGCCGCCCAGTTTCAGCACATGCCCGCCGCCGGCCGGCCGCACCACGCTGCGCAGCGCCGAGCGCACACGCGCCAGCAGTTCGCCGATGCCGAAAGGCTTGATCACATAGTCATTGGCGCCGGCATCGAGCGCGGCGATCTTGCCGGCTTCGCCGGCGCGCGCCGAAAGCACGATCAGCGGCATCGGTGACCATGCCCGCACCTTACGGATCAGTTCCAGGCCTTCACCATCAGGCAGTCCGAGATCGACAATGGCAAGATCGGGCTTGTGTGAGGCGGCATCAATCACGCCGCGTTTGACGGTGCCGGTCTCGACCACCTTGTAGCCTTCGGCGCCCAGCGCGGATCGCAGGAAGCGGCGGATTTCCGGCTCGTCCTCGACCACAAGGATGGTGGCGCGGGTATCGGTCATGGCCGGGTGGATTCGTTTTCCTCGGGCAGCTGCGGCGCGGCTTCGGCCGGCAGCGTGAAGGCGAATCGGGTGCCGCCGCCGGCACGCTGCATGGCATGGATGCCGCCGCCATGCAGCTTGACGATGGTGCGGCAGATCGCGAGCCCGAGTCCGACTCCGCCGGAGGTGTTGCCGATGCGTTGTTCGCGGAAGCGGTCGAACAGCCGCTCGAGCACGGCATCGGGCAGGCCGGGGCCGTTGTCTTCAACGGCCACTTCAACGGCCTGCTCAAGCATCCGCGCTTTGAGCTGGATGACCGTACCCGGCGGGGTATGCCTGGCCGCGTTTTCGAGCAGGTTGCCGATGACCTGCGCAATCAGCGGGGCATCGACACGCAGCAGCGGCAGGTTGCCGGGGATGTCCACCAGCAGGCGATGCTGCGCCAATGCTTCACGCAGGCGCAACAGCACCGGGCCGGCGATCTCGGCAATCGAGTTCCAGTCGCACTGGAGTGCGAGGTCGCCGAGTTCAAAGCGGGTCATCTGCAGCACTTTTTCCGTCTGTTCAGCAATGGCCTGCGCCTGGCGGCTGACACTCAGCGCCAGTGCCCTGCGTTCCGCGGCCGGCAGTTGCTCGCCGTGTTCGGCCAGACTGGTGGAAGCCCCGATCATCACCGACAGCGGCGTGCGCAGGTCGTGCGAGATCGAGGCGAGCAGGGTGCTGCGCATGCGCTCGCGCTCGGCGGCGATGGCATGGCTGATGCGCCCGCTTTCCTCGCGTCGGGCGCGTTCCCGCAGTGAGGAAATCGCGAGTCCGACAAGCAGCATCACGGCGAAAGTGAGCAGGTACTGCATATCCTCGATGTTCAGCACGCCGGCTGGCGGCACGAACAGCACATCGAACAGGATCACGCTGGACGCGGCACTGAACACTGCCGCGCCGCGGCTGGAAAGCAGGGCAATGCCGACCACCGGCAGCAGATAGACCATCGCGATGTTGACGAGGTCGAAACGCGGCTGCATCGCGTAGCCGGTCAGAGTGCAGGCGACAGCGGCGAGCAGTGCCGCGAGATAACCTCGCCAGTTGCGCAACAGCGGCGTGTTTTGGGCGTGTTCCGGCATGTTCTTATTGTCGCGCAATCGGCGGTCGGCCACAGGGGCGGCTGCGTAAAGACGGTGTAAAGATTTGCTCCTTGCTCTGGCCGGTTCGCGGCAACAGGCCTAGCCTGCGCGCTTCGTCATTCAGGAGTGGGCAATGAACGTCACCAATCCCCAGTCGCAGATGATCCCGGGTGCGGAATCACCGCGCCATGACGCCGCCAGACAGTCCACCGCGGCACTGTCGCTGCTGGCGCTGGGAATTGTCTACGGCGACATCGGCACCAGCCCGCTGTACGCGGTCAAGGAAACCTTCAACCCGCAGCATGGCATTGCGCTGGTGGAGGCCAATATCCTTGGTGGCCTCTCGGCGATTTTCTGGACGCTGATGATCGTGGTCACGCTCAAATACGTGACTCTCGTGCTGCGTGCGAACAACCGTGGCGAGGGCGGGGTGATGGCGCTGCTGGCGCTGGCGATTTCATCGATCTGTGAGCGGCCGCGCCTGCGTACCTTGCTGCTGGTGATGGGGGTGTTCGGTGCCGCACTGTTTTATGGTGATGCGGTGCTGACGCCGGCGATCTCGGTGCTGTCGGCGGTGGAGGGGCTGGAGGTTGGCACCGATGTGTTCAAGCCCTGGATATTGCCGATCGCCACCGGCATCCTGATCGCGCTGTTCCTGATCCAGCGCCACGGCACCGGTGTGGTCGGGCTGCTGTTCGGGCCGGTGTGCGCGCTGTGGTTTCTCGCGCTGGCCGTGGCCGGTGTGTGGAATATCGCGCAGACGCCACGCATACTTCAGGCGCTGTGGCCGGGCCACGCACTGCATTTTGTCACTGCGCACGGTGCGGCTTCGTTCATCGTGCTCGGATCGGTGCTGCTTGCGGTGACCGGTGCCGAGGCGCTGTATGCCGACATGGGGCATTTCGGTAAGCGCGCGGTGCGTGTGGCCTGGTTCAGCCTGGTGGCGCCGGCGCTGGTGCTCAACTATTTCGGGCAGGGGGCGTTGCTGCTGGCCAGACCCGAGGCGCTGAGTAATCCCTTCTATTTGTCTTTTCCGGAGTGGGCGCTGTATCCGATGGTGGTGCTCGCCACTGCGGCGACTGTGATTGCCTCGCAGGCAACGATTTCCGGCGCCTATTCGATCACGCAGCAGGCGATCCAGCTCGGCCTGTTGCCGCGGCTGACAGTGATTCACACCTCGTCCAGGGTGTCTGGGCAGATTTATGTGCCTCTGGTGAACTGGCTGCTGCTTGCGGCGGTGGTGCTGGCGGTGCTCGGCTTCGGTTCGTCATCAGCGCTGGCCTCGGCCTACGGCGTGGCGGTAATGGGCACCATGGTGGTGACCACCCTCCTGACATTTTTTGTGATCCGCCACGGCTGGGGTTACCCGCTGTGGCTGTGCCTGCTGGCAACCGGCGGCTTCCTGCTGATCGACCTGACGCTGTTCGCCGCGGCGATGAACAAGGTATTCGAAGGCGGCTGGTTTCCGCTGGCGTTGGCCATGGTGATGCTGACATTGATGCTGGTGTGGCGCGGTGGCAGGGCGCGGCTGCTCGCCCAGTTGCAGACGGCCTCAGTGCCCCTTGATCAGTTCCTGCAATCGCTGCAGCGTTCACCGCCGCAGCGGGTGGAGGGCACCGCGGTATTTCTCAACTCGGCGGCCAACGCGACCCCGCATGCACTGCTGCACAGCCTCAAGCACTACCGTGTATTGCACCAGCGCAATGTGTTCCTGACCGTGGAGTTCAGCGACCGCCCCTGGGTGCCGGCGGAAGAGCGCGTGGTCTGCCAGCCGCTGGACGGAGACTGCTGGCGGGTGCTGGTGCGTTATGGCTTCATGGACCGGCCGGACATCGGTGATGCCCTTGAGCGCTGCGGCCCAGCCGGGTTGCAGCTCGAACCGATGGAGGTTTCCTATTTCCTCTCCCGTGAAAAACTGGTGCCGCGGGGCACTGAGCGCAGGCGCTGGGCAAGGCTACGTGATGCGCTGTTTGCGACATTGGCGCGTAATGCCGGCAGTGTGACTGACTACTTCAACATCCCGCCAAACCGGGTGGTGGAGCTGGGGTCCAGAGTGGAAATCTAGCGCATCACCGGGGTAGTCCGGATGCGACGCGCGTTGTTGCAGACCCCATGCGAGAGCTGCTGCGAGAGTCGCGTTGCAGGTGTCGATTTTGCGGGAATGAAGGATTGTGAGCGAATCGCCTTGTGGCGATGCCTACATCCCTCGCTGATGGCCGGGGACCGCCGCGACCAGCGCGGCGTCCTGCGCAACACGCTTCGCGTGTCGCTGGTCGAACCCGAGGAGGTTTCGTCCACACGCCCTGTCTATCAAATAAAAAAGCGGCCACTGCGGGCCGCATTTTTATTGGCGGAGAGGGAGGGATTCGAACCCTCGTTACGGGTTTCCCCGTAAACACGCTTTCCAGGCGTGCGACTTAAACCACTCATCCACCTCTCCGAGGGCGCGGATTTTAGCATGAGCCTGCGGGCCGTCCCCCAAAAAACAAGGCCCGCCGAAGCGGGCCTTGAGAGGGGATGACTTCAGGCTCAGGCGGCCTGGGTCGACACGGTGTCGCCCTTGAGGTTCGGGTAACGCACGTGCTCCACCAGTTCCTGGGTTTCGCGGTCTGGTGCCTTGGTCAGCAGGCTGACGATGACAATCGTCGCCAGGCCGATCGGCAGGCCGAAGACACCGGCCGAGATCGGATTCAGACCGAACCACAGGTCCATCTTCGGCACGCCCATGTTGGTGAAGAACGGGTAGGTGCGCAGCATGTAATACATGCAGATACCCAGACCCGCGATCATGCCGGCAATGGCGCCCGGCTTGTTCGCGCGCTTCCAGAACACACCCAGCACCAGCGGCGGGAAGAAGGCCGAAGCTGCCAGCGAGAACGCCGCGCCCACCAGGAACAGGATGTCACCCGGTTTCAGCGAGGTCACGTAGGCGGCAACAATCGCCACGACAATCAGCAGGACCTTGGAGATCGTGACCCGCTTCGCGGTGGAAGCATTGGGGTCGATCATCTTGTAGTACAGGTCATGCGACAGCGCGTTGGCGATGGTCAGCAGCAGGCCGTCCGCAGTGGACAGCGCGGCCGCGAGACCGCCTGCAGCCACCAGCCCCGAGACAACATAGGGCAGGCCGGCGATTTCCGGCGTGGCCAGAACGATCAGGTCGCCGCCAATCACCACCTCGGCCCACTGCACAATGCCGTCCTTGTTGATGTCCGTGATGTTGAGTAGCGATGGATCGACCTTCGCCCACGCCGCCGCCCAGGCCGGCAATGATGCAAAACTGCTGCCGACGAGGTTGGTGAACATGTCGTACTTGGCGAGCACCGCGAGGCAGGGTGCCGTGAAGTAGAGCAGGAAGATGAAGAACAGCGACCAGAACACCGAGACCCGGGCTTCCTGCACGCTGGGCGTGGTGTAGTAGCGCATCAGGATGTGGGGCAGCGCCGCGGTGCCGAACATCATGCAGAACACGATGCCGAGGAAGTTGAGCTTGGCGGTATGACGCGCGGCTTCGTCCTTGCCCGGGAAGGGGTCTGCGTGTGAACGCACCGGTGCCGCTCTCGCGGTGAGGCCCTTGTCCTTGTTCCACTGGCCCTTGGCTGCAGCCTCGTCCTTGGGATAGGCGGCAAGCGCTTTTTCCGCAGCGGCAACCTGATCGGCTGGTGCGTTGGCCGCTTTCAGGCTGGCAACGTTCTGCTCCAGCTTGGCCTTGCCATCGGTGTAGGCCTTGGCCGGGTCTTTCAGCGCGGCGTTGGCAGTGTCGGCGCGGTCCTTGAAGATCTTGCGGACTTCCTGCTCTTTCGGATCGGCGTTGATCTTTTTCTCGAGCTCACCAACCTTCTGCAGCACCGGGCCATAGGCCACCTGCGGCACCGGGATGCCGGTGTGCTTGATGCCGAGCCAGACCACGGGTGTCAGATAGGCGATGATCAGGATGATGTACTGGGCCACCTGGGTCCAGGTCACCGCCTTCATGCCGCCGAGCATCGAGCACACCAGAATGCCGCCGAGGCCGACGAATACGCCGATGCCGAACTCCAGGCCGGTGAAGCGGCTGGTGATCAGGCCAACGCCGTAAATCTGCGCCACCACGTAGACGAAGGAGCAGACGATTGCGGCGATGATGCCGATGGTGCGCACGATGTTGCCGCCGTA
>JAIENU010000272.1 GCA_019751125.1 Burkholderiales bacterium
GAGGACCAGGGCACCCGGGTCAGCCGGCGGGATTTCCAGCAATGGCAGTCGGTGCTTGAACCTTCGCTGCTGAATGTGTTGTTGGTGAAGCCGGAAAAGATGTCGGCGTGGAGCCTGTATTCCTACTCGCAGCACCTCAAGGAGAACCGGCAAAAGGCTCTGCGTTACGAGATCGCGCTGTGGACGAAGCTGCTGTATCCGGTGGCGGTTGTGGTGATGATGATTCTTGCACTGCCGTTTGCGTATTTCCAGAACCGGCAGGGCGGCGTCGGCGCCAAGGTTTTTGCCGGGATCATGATCGGCCTGGGCTTTCATTTCCTGAACCGGCTTTTTGGTCATCTCGGCCTTTTGAATGACTGGCCGCCCTTCGCCAGTGCGATTGCGCCGACGCTGATGTTCATGGGTCTGGCGATGACGATGATGTGGTGGCAGGAGCGTCGCTAGTTCCGCTTGCCTGCTTCCGGTTCACCAGCAGTCAGCGTCACCAGCCGGGTTCCGGCGAGCCGGTCATGCAGAAACTGGCGGTCCCGGTCGAACAGCGCCCAGAGTATGGTGATGCCGGCACTGCCATACCCCAGCATGGCGAGAATCAGTCGGCGCAGCGATGCGGCGGCATCAAGAGGGCGGCCGTCGCGGGTTTCGATGCGCATGCGCCAGGTTTTCATCGGCAGGGTCTGGCCGCTGCGCATCCATTGCAAGACAAAATAACAGCCGCACACCAGCAGCAGGACGATTTGCGTCAGCAATCGCGGATGGGGAATGTCTAACAATCTGGCGATGCCGGTGGCAATGGCAACGGAGAACAGGACCACCGCGGTCAACAACAGGGCTTCGTAGATCAGGCAGAGCAGCCGGCGTCCGAGGCCTGGCGTCGGCAGGCTCACTGACGTTCGACGGCGGCGGCGGCGCCTGGCGGCGAAGTCAGCGGTTCGCCGACCGGAGGGTCAAACTGGGTGTTGGGCTGTGCCAGGGATTTGCGGTAGACATCCCATTGCTTGGCAACCTCGCGCCGCTGGCCCGGGTTGAGCTTCTTGATGCCCTGGTAACGCTCGCGGGCTTCCTGGCGCTGGGAAGGTGACAATGCTGCCCAGTCTTTCATGCGCTGCTGCAGGCGTTCCTGCTCGGCGGGCTTCATTTTCGGATAGCGGTTGGCGATGGTCACCCATTTCTTGCGCTGGGGACCTTCCATCTCACTCCAGTCGGTGGCGAGCGGAGCGAGGACCTGCTGCTGAGCCGGGGTCAGCTCAGTCCATGCAGGCCGGACCGGTTTTGCCGCCTGCTTGGATGATGTGGCGCCGAATGCGGGCAACGCAAGGCATAGCCAGCAGATCAGCGCGACTGCCGCTTTAGCCATGAATCGAAGCCTTTGTCGAGGTAGGCGTCGATCGGCAGGTCGTCGGTCAGCAGCCGCGCGTCAATATCCGCAACTTCGCCGTCCGTACCATTGCTGCCCTGCCAATACACGATGCCAGCGAGCCCCAAAAGAAGAACCATCAGAGGCAGGATGTAACGGAAGCCGTTACTGGAACGACTGGAGCCCGGAGAAAAAATCCCGCCCGCCGTCGCCAGATTTTCAGAGGGGAGCTGTTTGAAGCGGTCCAAGGCCAAGTCACGAGCTGCTGCAAGGCGCGAGGTCGTGGCACGGTCGAGATCACGGCTGCCGCGGTCGAGCACGCGGACGATTTTTTTCGCGATTTCCTGATCTTGGGCGGTCATAGCTCAATACCCTGTTTCTTGAGCAATGTCGCCAAAGCATGCGTAGCCCGGGAGCAGTGCGTTTTCACACTTCCCTCCGAGCAGCCCATTACCTTTGCGGCTTCAGCGACATCAAGTTCCTCCCAGTAACGCAGCATAAACGCCTCGCGTTGACGTGCTGGCAGAGTTTCGATCGCTTTTTCAATAAAATCAAGTACTTGCTTTTGTTCAAGTTGTTCGGCCGGGCGGGAGGCCAGTTTCGATTCACTGTCGATTTCCATGCTTTCCAGGGGGTCGCTGTCATCCTCCTGGTCCGGCCCGAAAAGGTTGCCCAAAGGGGTGACCCAGGCGCTACGGACCTTTTGCCGGCGAAAAAAGTCACGGATCGCGTTCTGCAGAATCCGCTGGAACAGCATCGGAAACTCGTTTGCAGGACGGGCCGAGTATTTTTCCGAAAGTTTGAGCATCGCCTCCTGCACGATATCCAGCGCAAGGTGTTCATCCCTAACGGAAAAAACCGTTTGTTTGAACGCCCGACGTTCGACTTCGGCCAGGAAATCAGCGAGTTCCTTGTAGGTGGCCAGTTGATTGCCTTTTGTTATGTTCCGCCGACCAGGCGGCGGCGCTGTTTTGCGCCTTGAGGTCGGCGGCATCTTAGCAAAACACCACAAGCAAGCAAGCCGGGCGCCAGGTGCAGGCGGGCGGGTCTATCCATCTGTTTCCTCAGATAATTTGCTTGACCGTACTGGGGGTCCACCGGTAATGTTTCAGGTTTCCTTTTTGCAATCAACCCGGTCATCGTGGTCCCACGGCCCGCGCGGGTAAAAAATCATGCAACTGTCGGGCGCAGAGATCGTAGTGCGTTGTCTGCAGGAGGAGGGCGTCGAGCACGTGTTCGGGTATCCCGGCGGTGCGGTCCTGTTCCTGTACGATGAACTTTTCAAGCAGGACAAGGTGAAGCACGTGCTGGTCCGCCATGAGCAGGCGGCAGTACATGCTGCTGACGCTTATTCCCGTTCAACCGACAAGGTTGGTGTGGCGCTGGTGACCTCGGGGCCCGGCGTCACCAATGCCGTGACCGGCATTGCGACGGCCTATATGGACTCGATCCCGATGGTGATCCTAACCGGGCAGGTACCCACCCACGCCATCGGTGAAGACGCCTTCCAGGAATGTGACACCGTGGGCATCACCCGCCCCTGCGTGAAGCACAATTTCCTGGTCAAGGACATCAAGGACCTTGCGGTCACGATCAAGAAGGCTTTTTACATTGCCTCTACAGGGCGGCCGGGGCCGGTGGTTGTGGACATCCCAAAGGATCTCACTGCGACCAAGGCCGAATTCGAGTATCCGAAGACGATTTCGATGCGCTCGTACAACCCCGTGGTCAAGGGCCATGCCGGGCAGATCAAGAAAGCGGCGAAGCTGCTTCTTGAGGCCAAGCGGCCGATGATTTACACCGGTGGTGGCGTCATTCTCGGGGATGCTTCAGCGGAACTGGCGCAACTGGTGCGTGCATTGGGTTTCCCGTGCACCAACACGCTGATGGGTCTGGGCGGCTACCCGGCGACTGACACGCAGAACCTTGGCATGCTCGGCATGCACGGCACCTACGAGGCCAACATGGCGATGCAGCATTGTGACGTGCTGCTGGCAGTGGGGGCGCGTTTTGATGACCGTGTCATCGGTAATCCGAAGCACTTCTTCGAGGAACCGCGGCAGATCATCCACATCGACATTGATCCGGCCTCGATTTCCAAGCGCGTCAAGGTTGACGTCCCTGTGGTCGGCAACGTCCGCGACGTGCTGAAGGAATTGATGCGTCAGATTGAAGCTGCACGCAGCGGCCCTGACAAGGTGGCACTCAAATCCTGGTGGACCCAGATCGAGCAGTGGCGCAGCCGCGATTGCCTGAAATATGACCGCTCAAGTTCGATCATCAAGCCGCAGTTCGTCGTTGAGACCCTGTACAAGGTGACCAAGGGCGAGGCTTTCGTGACTTCGGATGTCGGCCAGCACCAGATGTGGGCGGCCCAGTTTTATAAATTCGACAAGCCGCGGCGCTGGATCAATTCCGGCGGCCTGGGCACGATGGGTGTGGGCCTGCCTTATGCGATGGGTGTGCAACTTGCACACCCGAAAGCCACTGTCGCCTGCGTCACCGGTGAAGCCTCGGTGCAGATGTGCATCCAGGAATTGTCGACCTGCAAGCAATACCGGTTGCCGATCAAGATGATCAATCTGAACAACCGCTACATGGGCATGGTCCGCCAGTGGCAGGAGTTCTTCCATGGCAACCGCTATTCCGAGTCATACATGGATGCCCTGCCTGACTTTGTGCGGCTTGCCGAGGCTTATGGCCATGTCGGCATGCGCATCGAGAAGCCCGCTGATGTCGAGCCCGCGCTGAAGGAAGCTTTTGCGCGCAAGAAGGAACTGGTGTTCATGGACTTCCTGACCGACCAGACCGAAAACGTGTTCCCGATGGTGCCCGGTGGCAAGGGTCTGTCGGAGATGATCCTGGTTTGATGCGATGAGACACATCATTTCCGTACTGCTCGAGAACGAGGCTGGCGCACTGTCCCGTGTTGCCGGTTTATTCTCCGCGCGTGGCTACAACATTGAATCGCTGACCGTGGCGCCGACCGAGGATGCCACGTTGTCGCGGATGACCATTGTCACCTCGGGCTCTGACGAGATCATCGAGCAGATCAACAAGCAGCTGAACAAGCTGGTTGATGTGGTCAAGGTGATTGATCTGTCCGAAGGTGACCATATCGAGCGCGAACTGATGCTGGTCAAGGTTCGCGCCGTGGGCAAGGACCGGGAGGAGATGAAGCGCATGGCCGATATCTTCCGCGGGCGCATCATTGATGTCACCGACAAGGATTACACCGTGGAGTTGACCGGCCCGGGCTCCAAGCTCGACGCCTTCCTGAAGGCCATGGATCCCGCGGCGATCCTTGAAACCGTGCGCACCGGTGCCTCCGGCATCGGCCGCGGCGACCGCGTGCTCAAGGTCTGACCGTCACGCTGCGGCCGCTGCAAATTAACAGCATCAGAACCAGCAACAAGCCATAACCCCGATTCAACAGAGGACGAAATGAAAATCTACTACGACAAAGACGCTGATCTTTCGCTGATCAAGCGCAAACAGGTTGCCATCATCGGTTACGGCTCCCAGGGCCATGCCCATGCCAACAATCTCAAGGATTCCGGCGCGAAAGTGACCGTCGGCCTGCGCAAGGATGGCGCGTCCTGGAACAAGGCGAAAAAGGCCGGCATCGCGGTCAAGGAAGTGGCCGATGCGGTCAAGGGTGCCGATTTTGTGATGATCCTGCTGCCCGACGAGACACAGGCTGATGTTTACCGAAACGAAATCGAGCCGAATCTCAAGAAAGGCGCAACGCTGGCTTTTGCGCACGGCTTCAACGTGCACTTCAAGCAGATCGAGCCGCGCGCAGACCTCGACGTCGTGATGATTGCTCCGAAAGGCCCCGGCCACCTGGTGCGTTCGACCTACACCCAGGGCGGCGGCGTGCCGGCCCTGATCGCGATTTACCAGAACCCCAGCAAGAAGGCCCGCGACGTCGCGCTGTCCTACGCTGCGGCAATCGGTGCAGCCCGTGCCGGTGTCATCGAGACCAGCTTCCGCGAAGAGTGTGAAACAGATCTTTTTGGCGAACAGGTTGTGCTCTGCGGCGGCCTGTCGGCGCTGATCCAGGCCGGTTTCGAAACCCTGGTCGATGCCGGCTACGCGCCGGAAATGGCCTATTTCGAATGCCTGCACGAAGTGAAGCTGATCGTCGATCTGATCTATGAAGGCGGCATTGCCAACATGCGTTATTCGGTGTCCAACACCGCCGAATACGGCGACTTCACCCGCGGCCCGCGCATCATCACCGATGAAACCCGTGCCGAAATGCGCAAGATCCTCGCCGAAATCCAGACTGGCCAGTTCGCCAAGGAATTCATCCTCGAGAACAAGGCGGGCGCTCCGACGCTGAAGGCGCTGCGCCGTATCGGCCAGGCCCACCAGGTGGAGACTGTTGGCGCCAAGCTGCGCGACATGATGCCCTGGATCAAGAAGAACCGCCTCGTCGATCAGACCAGGAACTGATGCCGGTTCATCTGGCGGCTGAAGCATCGCTCCGTGCCAGTGGGCGCGGAGCGTGCCAGCCGCCTTTTTTATTGCAATCATGAACAACTATCCGCATCCGCTGATCGCACGGGAAGGCTGGCCGTTCATCGCCATCGCGCTGGCCATTGCCATCGGCATTCATGTCTGGGCCGGTTTTGGCTGGGCGGCGTTTCCGTGGCTGGTGGTGGTGTTCATGGTGCAGTTTTTCCGGGATCCGCCGCGGGTGGTTCCGTCGGCACCTGCAGCAGTGCTGTCGCCCGCGGACGGACGCATCGTGTCCGTGGAAAAGGTGCGCGACCCTTATCTCGACCGTGATGCGCTGAAAATCAGTGTGTTCATGAACGTGTTCAACGCCCACTCGAACCGCATCCCGGTGGATGGCACGGTTACCAAAACCGAGTACTTTGCCGGCAGCTTTCTCAACGCCGATCTGGCCAAGGCCTCGCTGGAGAACGAGCGGGCCGTGACCTGCCTGCGCACGGACTCCGGTCATGATGTGACCTGCGTCCAGGTTGCCGGGCTGATTGCACGGCGCATCCTTTGCTACGCGAAACCCGGTGACCGTTACGCGCGTGGCGACCGTTACGGTTTCATCCGTTTTGGCTCGCGTGTCGATGTCTACCTGCCGCCCCAGGCTGCGCCGCGTGTTGCCGTCGGCGACAAGGTCCATGCCACTGAAACGGTGCTTGCCGAACTCGCCTAGCGCGGGACGGCGGATGGTTTAACATTCGCTAATGGCTGAACTCAGGGAACACAAGCAATTCATCAAGTCGCGTTTCGCGCGACGCGGCATCTATTGGCTGCCGAACATGTTTACCCTGGCGGCCCTGTTCGCCGGGTTCTATTCCGTGGTGCAGGCAGTCAGCGGCCGCTTTGAGCTGGCGGCCATTGCCATCTTTGTGGCACTGGTTCTTGACGGACTGGACGGGCGGGTGGCCCGGCTTACCCATACCCAGAGTGACTTTGGCGCCGAACTCGACAGTCTCTCGGACATGGTGTCCTTCGGTGTGGCTCCGGCGCTGGTGGTTTACGTCTGGGCGCTGAAGGATTTTGCGGCGATGAAAACGGTGCCGATGCTCGGCCCCTGGCTGTCGACCAAACTGGGCTGGATTGCAGCCTTTGTTTACTGCGCCTGCGCCGCGTTGCGGCTGGCGCGTTTTAATACCAACATTGATGTCGTCGACAAGCGTTTTTTCCAGGGCTTGCCCAGTCCTGCGGCGGCCGCTTTGGTGGCTGGCCTTGTATTGGCGATGAGTGAATACCAGGTGCGTGGCGCCGACGTGAAGTGGCTGGCCTGGGGATTGACCCTTGTTGCCGGCCTGACCATGGTCAGCAATCTGCGCTTCTACAGCGGCAAGGACATCAATCTGCGCAAGAGCGTACCGTTCTCGGCGGTGGTCGCAATCGCCCTCGGTTTTGTGCTGCTGATCGCGTTTGCCGGAACCCTGCCCGAACTGCTGTTCGCGCTGTTTGTGGTGTACGGGTTGTCCGGTTATGCGCTGTGGGTATACGACAAGGTGGCGCGTCGTCCGGCGCCGCCGGACGGTGGTGGGGACTGAGTGCGGCTTGCGACGGTGCCGGAAAGCCGATATAGTCAATCCATCATGTGTCAGTTCATGCAGACGATAGGGGTTTCGGCCCTGTTTCACACCTCAGCCAGCGCGCTTCCGCTGGCGGGTCTGCTGCTGCGCGGCCGCGCGCGCTAACTACACCCCCACCCTTCGCAGCACCCCCATCCGGACCGGAACATCGGGCCGGCAGATACGTTATCGGGCACGCCACCTGCGGCCCCAAGAGTGCGAGGTTTGAGTCATGGCCAAGGAAAAACTGATCATATTTGACACCACGATGCGCGACGGCGAACAAAGCCCCGGCGCATCAATGACCAAGGACGACAAGCTGCGCATCGCACGCCAGCTTGAGCGCATGCGCGTCGATGTCATTGAAGCGGGTTTCCCCGCCGCCAGTGACGGTGATTTCGAGTCGGTGCAGGCGGTGGCGCGGGCGATCAAGGACAGCACGATCTGCGGGCTGGCCCGTGCCAATGAAAAGGACATCCGCCGCTGCGGTGACGCAGTCAAGGTCGCCGCGCAGCCGCGCATCCACACCTTCATCGCGACTTCACCCATCCACATGGAGAAGAAGCTGCGCATGGAGCCGTCGCAGGTGATCGAGCAGGCGGTGCGCGCGATCAAGTGGGCGCGTGATTACACCGACAACGTCGAATTTTCAGCCGAGGACGCCGGCCGTTCCGACCTCGATTTCCTGTGCCGCATCCTCGAGCAGGTGATCAAGGCGGGCGCGCGCACGATCAACGTGCCCGATACCGTCGGCTACACGCTGCCTGACCAGTTCGGCAGCCTGATCCGCAATCTGCGCGAGCGTATTCCGAATTCCGACCAGGTGATCTGGTCGGTGCATTGCCATAACGATCTCGGGCTCGCGGTCGCCAATTCGCTGTCGGCGGTGCTCAACGGCGCGCGCCAGGTTGAGTGCACGATCAACGGCCTCGGCGAGCGTGCGGGCAATGCCTCGCTTGAGGAAATCGTGATGGCGGTGCGCACCCGTCAGGATATCTTCCAGTGCGACACCAACATCGACGCGCCGCAGATCGTGCCGGCATCAAAACTGGTATCAGGCATCACCGGCTATCCGGTTCAGCCGAACAAGGCCATTGTCGGCGCCAATGCCTTCGCTCACGAATCCGGCATTCACCAGGACGGTGTGCTCAAGCATCGCGAAACCTACGAAATCATGAGCGCAGAATCGGTGGGCTGGACCACCAACCGCCTGACGCTGGGCAAACTCTCCGGCCGCAACGCCTTCAAGACCCGTCTGCAGGAGATCGGTGTCGAGCTCGAGTCGGAAGAGGCGCTCAATGCCGCCTTCAAGCGCTTCAAGGAGCTGGCCGACAAGAAGCGGGAGATTTTCGACGAGGATCTGCACGCGCTGATCAGCGAGGAAAACCTCGAGCATGTCGAAAACGAGCGCTTCAATCTGGTATCGCTGACTGCACACTCGGAAACCGGGGAGCAGCCCTATGCCCGCCTCATCATGACCGATGGCGGCAAGGAGCGGCCGTCAGAAGCGCAGGGCAGCGGTCCGGTCGATGCGGCATTCAAGGCGGTCGAGGCGCTGGTCGGAAGCCAGGCGGAGTTGCTGCTCTACTCGGTCAATGCAATCACCACCGGCACCGATGCCCAGGGCGAGGTCACGGTGCGCCTGTCGCGCGACGGGCGTATCGTCAACGGGCAGGGTTCCGATACCGACATCGTTGTCGCTTCCGCCAAGGCCTATATCAACGCGCTGAACAAGCTCTACGCCAAGGCGCAGCGGCTCAACCCGCAGCTTTGATTGCAGGCAGTGGCGCCGTCAGCTTCTTGGGCGGGCGGCGCCGCGCATCTGGCGCACGGCGAAGATGGCAGCGGCGAAATAAGCCAGCGACAGCGCGGTTTCACCCCAGGCCAGCCACTGGCTGAGCCCGCGGTCTGCATAGCCGCGTACCGTACCTTCGGCGAAATAGGCGAGAACCAGCATCGTTGACAGGCGATAGGTGTAGATCCGTCCCTGCAGTATGCCGGGTGCAATCAGTAGCAGCGGCACAACTTTCAGCACCAGCCATGAGCCGCCCGGCCGTAATGGCGCCAGCCACAGTTCCCATACGATGCACAGCATGACCAGCGCAAGCAGCAGGGTTATGGCAAGGCCCTGTGCCGGGGACCGTGTTGTTGCGTTCATGCGCGCGCGAGCTTCAGCGCGGTTTCGGCGAGGCGCCTGCCCAGTGCGATACACAGTTTGCGTTCATGTTCGCTGACCGGCTGGTCACTGGCGGCCCCGGCATGATGGCTGGCGCCGTAGGGTGTGCCGCCACTGCTGGTGGTCAGCAGTTCCGGTGAGGTGTAGGGCAGACCGACGATCAACATGCCGTGATGCAGCAGCGGCAGCATCATTGAGATCAGCGTGGTTTCCTGCCCGCCGTGCAGGCTGGCTGTGGAAGTGAACACGGCTGCGGGTTTGCCGGCGAGTGCGCCCTTGAGCCACAGCGATGAAGTGCCGTCGAGAAAATATTTCAGCGGCGCGGCCATGTTGCCGAAACGCGTCGGTGAGCCCAGCGCAAGTCCCGCGCATTCCTCGAGGTCGCGCAGTTCGGCATAGGGCGGCCCGCTGTCGGGAACCGGCGCATCGACGGCTTCGGTGGTGGCTGAAATGCGCGGCACCGTCCGCAGGCGGGCAGCGGCACCACCTTGCTCAATGCCGCGGGCGATCCACTGCGCGAGGTCGCGGGTGGCGCCATGATGGCTGTAGTAGAGGACGAGGATTTCGGTCATGGCTGATCTCTGAATATCCGGATCATTGACGGGTACGGATGCCCGGTGGCGGCGTGTACTGCCAGTTGCGCCAGGCTTGCAGCACCATGTTCGGGTACTCCGCCTTGCCCAGACTGCCGTTGTAGCGGCCGAGAGCCCGAAACAGATTGCCGTTTTCGATGTCGAGATAATGGCGAAGGATGGTGCAGCCAAAACGCAGGTTGGTGCGCAGGTGAAACAGGTTATCGTCCGAGTCGCCAATCAGCTTGACCCAGAACGGCATCACCTGCATGTAGCCGCGTGCACCGGCGCTGGATACCGCGTATTTGCGGAAGGCACTCTCCACCTGGATCAGGCCGAGCACCATCTGCGGGTCGAGGCCGGCGCGGCGTGCTTCGTAATGCACCGTCAGCAGGAATTCCTCACGCGGCACGCGGTCGGGCATGCGTCTGGCGAGGCGTGAGGACATGGCGGCGAGCCAGGCACGTGCTTCCTGTTCGTCATCGAAGGCCAGTACTGGTGTCGCCTGATCCGCAATGGACTGGTGCAGCGCTGCCTGCACGCTGGCCGACAGCGGCTCGTATTTTTGCGCACCGCCCAGCACAGCCAGGGGGCTGAGCAGGGCGAGGCCGGTCAGGGCAGCGAGGAGTCTCCGCATACCATTGATTTTACTGACTTTTCTATTTCAATCAGAGGGATGTTGCGGGCCGCACTGTCGCGGCGGCCCTTGTATTCGACAACGCCTTCCTTGAGGCCGCGGTCACCGATGACCACGCGGTGCGGGACACCGATCAGCTCCATGTCGGCAAACATCACGCCAGGGCGCTCGTCGCGGTTGTCGAGCAGCACGTCGATGCCGGCGGCCATCAGCGCATCGTGCAACTGGTCGGCCGCTTCGCGCACCGCTGCGCTCTTGGCGTAGCCGATCGGCACGATCGCGACTTCAAATGGCGCAATCGCCTCGGGGAAAATGATGCCGCGCTCGTCGTGGTTCTGTTCGATCGCGGCAGCAACGACGCGGGTGACGCCGATGCCGTAACAGCCCATTTCCATGATCTGCGATTTGCCGGACTCGTCGAGAAAACCCAGGTTCAGCGCTTTTGCATATTTGGTGCGCAGCTGGAATATGTGTCCGACCTCGATGCCGCGGCACAGTTCGAGGGTGCCCTTGCCGTCGGGTGAAGGATCGCCGGACTGCACATTGCGCAAGTCGGCCCAGGCGGGTTCGGCGAAATCACGGCCGGTGTTGACGCCGGTGAGGTGGTGATCGTTCTTGTTGGCGCCGGTGACAAAATCGCTCATCGCGGCGACGGACCGGTCGGCGATGACGGTGCCCTTGAAACCGACCGGGCCGAGGGAGCCGGGGTCGGCACCAAATGCAGCGCGGATGGCCTCGGCGCTGGCAAAAGACACCGGCTGTTTCAACTGCGGCAGCTTGCCGGCCTTGATCATGTTGAGTTCGTGGTCGCCGCGCAGCAGCAGCAGCACCGGCTGGCCATCGGCGCCATCAACCACCACGGCCTTGACCGTCGACCGGGCCTCAACCTTCAGGAAGGCGCAGAGGTCGGCGATGGTTTTCACGCCGGGTGTTGCTGTTTCCTGCATGGCCTGGCCAGGGGCTGCGCGTGCTGCGGAGGGTGCCACGGCCTCGGCCAGTTCGACGTTAGCTGCGTAGTCCGACTGCGGGCAGTAGGCGATGGCATCTTCACCGGAGTCGGCAAGCACATGGAACTCGTGTGAGCCGGTGCCGCCAATCGAGCCGGTGTCCGCCGCAACCGCGCGGAATTTCAGTCCCAACCGCGTGAATATGCGGCTGTAGGTGTCGTGCATGTTGCGGTATTCGCGCACCAGATCGTCGTAGCCGGTATGGAAGGAGTAGGCATCCTTCATCAGGAATTCACGGCCGCGCATCACGCCAAAGCGAGGGCGGATCTCATCGCGGAACTTGGTCTGGATCTGGTACAGGTTCAGTGGCAGCTGGCGGTAGCTCTTGACCTCGCGGCGCACCACGTCGCTGATGACTTCCTCGTGCGTCGGGCCGAAGCAGAAATCGCGCTGGTGGCGGTCCTTGATGCGCAACAGTTCGGGTCCGTACTGCTCCCAGCGCGTTGATTCCTGCCACAGCTCGGCCGGTTGTACCGCGGGCATCAGCAGTTCGATGGCGCCGCCGCGGTTCATCTCCTCGCGCACGATCTGTTCGACCTTCCGCAGCACGCGCAGGCCCAGTGGCATCCAGGTGTAGACGCCGCTGGTCAGGCGTTTGATCAGTCCGGCGCGCAGCATCAGCTTGTGGCTGATGACTTCGGCTTCGGAAGGCGCTTCCTTGAGCGTCGATATGAAGAATTGGGAGACCCGCATGCCTGTTCCAGAGCAGAAAAAAACCTTATTCTACAGGACGCTAGATTCACCCCTCCACGCACTCCCTCACGTAATCACCCTCCAGACCGGCCTCCATGCGATTTGTACCGAAATGGCGTCTGCGCAAGCCCGCGGAAGATGCCAAGACTGTTTATGTCAGCGAAAAATACGGTGTGCGTTCCCTGCACATCGGCAGCGACACCGTGCAGAGCGCGATGCGCATTGCGCGCCCCGACGACCTTGAGCTTTCCTACACCCGCGCGATGATGGGCGTGCTGCTGTTCCAGCCGCAGCCGCGGGATGTGCTGATGGTCGGGCTCGGCGGCGGTTCGGTGGCCAAGTTCATGCGCCGTCGCCTGCCTGAAACAAGAATCCGCGTGCTGGAGATCGATCCGCAGGTGGTGGCGATTGCGCGGCAGTGTTTTGCGGTGCCTGCCGATGATGTGCGGTTTTCGGTGATTGTCGGTGACGGGGCGGAATACATGGCGCGCCAGGATATCGCTGCCGATCTGATCATGGTTGATGGTTATGACGCCGAATCGCAGGTCGAGGCCCTGGCCACCACGGCGTTTTACCGCGACTGTCACGACCGCCTCAAAGCCGGCGGGATGCTGGTGGTCAACCTGTGGGGCGGAGACCGCGAGTTCAATGCCGTGCTCAAGCGTATCGAGGAGGCCTTTCCCGGGGGCACGCTGTGCCTGCCGGCGCGCAAGCAGGGCAACGTCATTGCGCTGGCGTTTCGTGACCGGCCGGCGCCTTTTTGCTGGGTGGAACTGCGTTCCAGAGCGGCCGGGCTGGAGCTGTCCCATGACCTTGAATATCCGGAATTCGTGGCTGCGCTGCAGCGTATGAACCGTGTCGATGACGAGTTTTTGTACCCCTGATCTGTGGGCCTGAAGGGCGTCTTTTCCGGACTTTCAATGCCCCGGGAATT
This sequence comes from Burkholderiales bacterium, assembly GCA_019751125.1. GTDB lineage: Bacteria > Pseudomonadota > Gammaproteobacteria > Burkholderiales > SG8-41. The sequence continues at coordinate 13,436 of JAIENU010000272.1, forward strand.
ATGAAAAAATCAGTTTCAATGATGTCCATTGCATACGGGGATGACCATGATCGACAGAGATGGCTATCGTCCCAACGTCGGGATAATTCTGTGCAACACGAAGAACGAGGTGTTCTGGGGTAAGCGTGTCCGTGAGCATTCCTGGCAGTTTCCCCAGGGCGGCATCAAGGGCGGTGAGCGTCCGGAAGCCGCGATGTACCGCGAACTGCATGAGGAAGTCGGCCTGAAGCCGGAACATGTGCAGATCCTGGGCCGCACCCGGGACTGGCTGCGGTACGAGGTGCCCGAGCGTTGGTTGCGCCGTGAGTGGCGTGGAAATTATCGGGGGCAAAAGCAGATATGGTTTCTGCTGCGGCTGGTGGGGCGTGACTGTGATGTCTGCCTGCGCGCCACCGAGAAACCTGAGTTTGATGCCTGGCGCTGGCATGAATACTGGGCGCCGACTCAGGATGTGATCGAATTCAAACGCGCGGTTTACGAACAGGCGCTTAACGAATTGTCACGTTACCTCACGAGACGGCAGGAGGTGGTGCGACGCCGACCAGCGGCAGCCCAGGAGTTGCCGCGCCACCAATCCCAGGTTGATGCCTGAATCCGATGACTGCACCCCCGGGTGCAGTCAGTTCCGCTGGATCAAGGTTGGTGAGCATTCTTGCAGCGCTTGAGTCCTCAGCAGCGTTGACAGCATAAACAGCCAGCAATTACACTCCGTTTACAGATTAGATTTAGTCTAAAACTAAGTCGCTGTGTTGGGTTCCAAGAAGTAGGTTGTTCCCGAGCATGTGCTGTACATCGTGCGAGGCATTAACGTAACCTATTGTTTTAAAAGGAGTTTTTATGCAGCTCAAGAATTCGAAAACCCATGGCAACCTGAAAGCCGCCTTTGCTGGCGAATCCCAGGCCAATCGCCGTTATCTGTATTTCGCAGCGAAGGCCGACGTTGAAGGCCAGAACGACGTGGCAGCGGTGTTCCGTTCCACAGCCGAGGGCGAAACCGGCCATGCCCATGGCCACCTCGAGTACATGGAAGCCTGCGGTGACCCCGCCACCGATCTGCCGATCGGCCGCACCCGCGACAACCTGAAGGCCGCGATTGCCGGCGAAACCCACGAGTACACCGACATGTACCCGGGCATGGCGAAGACCGCGCGCGACGAAGGTTTCGGCGAAATCGCCGACTGGTTCGAGACCCTGGCGAAAGCCGAGCGCTCGCATGCCAACCGCTTCCAGAAGGCCCTGGACGGTCTGGCCGACTGATCGCGCAGCAAAGCCGACAGGCAGGCAGAAAGGGGCGCCACAAGCGCCTCTTTCTTTTCCACCCACTCTGGCGAGTTACACCACCATGACCGTACGCGAAGGCAGTCTCGAGGCCCCGACCCGGCATCCCCTGGACTGGAAGTCGGCGGATTTCTACAACGAGGACAAGCTCAACCACGAGCTCGAGCGCGTGTTCGACATCTGCCACGGCTGCCGCCGTTGCGTGAACCTGTGCACCGCGTTCCCGAAGTTGTTTGATCTGGTCGACGAGAGCCCGACGCTTGAGGTTGATGGCATTCCGAAAAAGGATTACTGGGAAGTCATCGACCGCTGCTATCTCTGCGACATGTGCTACATGACCAAGTGTCCGTACGTGCCGCCGCATGAATGGAACGTCGACTTCCCGCACCTGATGCTGCGGGCGAAGGCGGTCAAGTTCAGCAAGGGTGAAACCAGCTTCCGCGACAAGCTGCTGTCCAGTACTGATGCACTGGGCAAGCTGGCTTCGATTCCGGTGGTGGTGCAGATGGTCAATGCCGCGAACAAGGCGGCGCCCGTGCGCAAGGTGATGGACAGCGTGCTGGGCATCCACCAGGACCGCGTGCTGCCCGAGTACGACAGCGCAAAATTCCGGTCCACGGCAAGGCCAGATGCCTCCTTCCCGGTGAAGGACGGCAAACTGACACCGGGCAAGGTTGCGATTTTTTCAACCTGCTACGTCAACTACAACGAGCCGGGCATCGGCCATGACCTGCTGAAGATCCTCGCCCACAACGAAGTGCCGGCCATGGTTGTCGAGAAGGAAGCCTGCTGCGGCATGCCCAAGCTCGAACTCGGCGATCTCGAGGCCGTGGCCCGGAACAAGGACATCAATATTCCGCCACTGGCCAAGCTCGCACGCGAGGGGTATGCAATCCTGACCGCCGTGCCTTCCTGCACGCTGATGTTCAAGCAGGAGCTGCCGCTGATGTTCCCGGACGATCCCGACGTCAAGGCGGTGGCTGAGGCGATGTTCGATCCCTTCGAATATCTCGTGCTGCGCCACAAGGACGGCCTGCTGAAGACCGGCTTCAGCAAGCCGCTGGGCAAGGTCTCGTACCACATACCCTGCCATCTTCGCGTGCAGAACATGGGCCAGAAGACCCGCGAACTGCTGGAGATGGTGCCCGAAACCAAGGTCACCACCGTCGAGCGTTGCGCCGGTCATGACGGGACCTGGGGCGTCAAGAGCGAGTTCTTCGAGCAGTCAATGAAGATCGGCCGCCCGGTGTTCCGCCAGATGGGCGAGGCGGCGCCGGACTACGTCAGCTCCGATTGCGCCATCGCCGGCCGCCACATCCAGCAGGGCATCGGCGAGGGTGCGGGCGCCGGTGCTGAAAAGCAGCACCCGATCACCCTGATACGCATTGCGTACGGGTTATAAACCACGAACACGGACTTATGAACACCACCATGGCACACGTTACCCGTGAATCCCTGATGCCCCTCGAAACCTATGCCAAGTCGCGTCCCGAGTTTCGCGCCAGGGTGATGGCGCACAAGAAGGACCGCACGCTGCAGCTCGGCGACCATGTCACGCTGATATTCGAGGACGAGCTGACCATCCGCTACCAGATCCAGGAAATGCTGCGCGCTGAGCGGATATTCGAGGAAGAGGGCATCAACGACGAGCTCGAGGCCTACAACCCGCTGATTCCGGACGGCAGCAACTGGAAGGCGACGATGATGATCGAGTATCCGGACGAGAACGAACGCCGTATCTGGCTGGCAAAGCTGATCGGCATCGAGGACAAGGTCTGGCTGCAGGTTGCCGGACATGACCGTTCCTATGCCATCGCCGACGAGGACCTTGAGCGCGAGAACGACGAGAAAACCTCTTCGGTGCATTTCCTGCGCTTCGAGCTAACGGCGGCGATGGTGGCGGCGCTGCGTGGAGGTGCCGTTCTTGAGGCTGGTGTTGATCATCACAACTACCGTGTAGAGGCGCGGCCAGTGTCGGCAGTGACGCAAATGTCGCTTCTGCAAGATCTTCGCTAAAATCCCACTTGATTTCTGAGTGGTGGCAGAGTAGTAGAATCAGGTTATGCGGAAAACGACAATTTCTATCGCAACAGTTTGGCTCATGTCCTGCTGCCTTACATGGGGCAGCTTACTGACGACCGAGGTAAATGCGCAGACCCTGTGGGATGGCTGGGATTACAAATACGATCGCGAGATTACCCCGTGGTCCGAACTTGTTGGAGATCTTCCGGCCTATCCGATGGACCGCAACCTAATCCCTTTAGATATTGATGCCGTAAGTCCGCATCGCTATTTTATTGATGCTCTTTCGGTATCTAGCGGGAAAGATGGGGTGATTCGTTACACCCTGGTAATTAAAGCTGCCGGCGGAGCTACCAATGTCTCATTCGAGGGTATACGTTGCGATTCAGCAGAGCAGAAGTATTACGCTATTGGACGTTCTAGTGACCGCGGCTGGACTAAAGCAAGAAATCCTCAGTGGCGGGAGTTTTCTGCCCGACAGGGGGGGGCCCACCACGCAGAGCTTTATAAAAACTATTTCTGCAAAATTAAAACAGCGGAACCTGCTGATCGTATCGTTCGTGCCTTGCGTACAGGCATCGAGCGCTCACCAGTGCTTGATTGAATCGAGTACGTCAGATTAGTACCAGATTGTCGCGGTGGATCAGTTCGGGCTCGTCGACATAACCAAGCCGCGCTTCGATCTGGTTTGAGGGCGTGCGCAGGATGCGGCTGGTTTCGCCGTGGCTGTAATTGATCAGGCCGCGGGCGATTTCACGGCCGTTGCCATCCAGGCAACTCACCACTTCACCACGCTCAAAAGCCCCGCTTGCGGCGGTGACGCCCACCGGCAGCAGGCTTTTGCCATCGACCGTCAAGGCTTTTACCGCGCCGTCATCCAGGGTGACCTGGCCCCGCACCTGCAGGTGATCCGCCAGCCATTGCTTGCGCGCGGCGATCGTGCCTTCCCCGGCCAGCAGCTGGGTGCCCAACTTTTCGCCCCCGGCCAGGCGCAGCAGAACCTCGTGCTCGCGCCCCGAGGCGATGATGGTGTGTGCGCCACTGCGCGCCGCACGTTTGGCCGCAGTGATCTTGGTCAGCATGCCGCCGCGTGCGATCGCGCTGCCGGTGGAGCCGGCGATTGTTTCCAGCCAGGGGTCTCCGGCAACGCCATCACTGACCAGGGTGGCTGACGGATCCTTGCGCGGGTCGGCGCTGTAGAGGCCCTGCTGATCGGTCAGAATGATCAGCGCATCGGCCTCGATCAGGTTGGTGACCATCGCGGCGAGCGTGTCGTTGTCGCCGAAGCGGATTTCATCGATGGCGACCGTGTCATTTTCGTTGATCACCGGGATTGCGCCCAGCTCAAGCAGAGTGCGCAGTGTCGAACGCGCATTGAGATAACGCTTGCGGTCGGCGAGATCTTCGTGGGTCAGCAGGATCTGCGAGGCGAGCAGGCCGTGGCCGCGGAAACAGGATTCATAGACCTGGACCAGCCCCATCTGCCCCACGGCTGCCGCCGCCTGCAGTTCGTGCAGGGCGTGCGGGCGCTGTGTCCAGCCCAGGCGCTGCATGCCTTCGGCGATGGCGCCGCTGGAAACCAGCACCACTTCCCTGCCGTCATTGCGCAGGCGCGCGATCTGCTCCGCCCAGCCGGTGAGCGCCTGGTGGTCGAGACCGAGACCGGCATTGGTCACCAGCGCGCTGCCGACCTTGACCACGAGGCGCTTCGAATGCCGGATCACCGATTCCTGGGACGGGCTGTTCATGATGTTTTTTTTGCTGATTTCTTCGCTGCGGTGCCGCGTGCCGGACTGCCGGGATTTTCGAGATGGTCCATCGCGGCGAAAACCAGCGGCCGGCAACCTTCGCCGTTGATGGCTGAAATCGCGAAGTGGCGTTTCGTGGCGCCAAGTTTTTTCAGCAGCGCGGCAACACGGGCTTCCCGTTCGTCCTTCGGCAGCAGGTCCACCTTGTTCAGCACCAGCCAGCGCGGCTTGCGGTACAGCGCCTCATCGTACTTGCGCAGCTCGCGCACCAGCGCCTTGGCGTCGCGTACGACGTCCGCGTCGGGGTCCGGGGGCACCACGTCGATCACGTGCAGCAGCAGCCGGGTGCGTGCAAGGTGGCGCAGGAACTGGTGGCCCAGCCCGGCGCCTTCGGCTGCACCTTCGATCAGCCCCGGAATGTCGGCGACCACGAAGCTGCGATTGTCATCAACGCGCACCACGCCCAGGTTCGGTTGCAGGGTGGTGAAGGGATAGTCGGCGACCTTGGGCCGGGCCGCGGAAATGGCGCGGATCAGCGTCGATTTGCCGGCGTTGGGCAGGCCGAGCAGGCCGACATCGGCAAGCACCTTCAGTTCGAGTTTCAGGTATCGCGATACGCCGGGCTCACCGACAGTGAACTGCCGCGGCGCGCGGTTGGTGCTCGATTTGAAATGCAGGTTGCCAAGCCCGCCGCGGCCGCCCTGGGCCAGCGTGACCCGCTCGCCGTCCTTGTCGAGGTCAAACAGGATTTCACCGGTTTCGGCGTCGCTGACCACGGTGCCCACAGGCATGCGCAGTACGATGTCATCCGCCGCGCGGCCGAAGCAATCCGAGCCCATGCCTTTCTGGCCGTTTTTGGCGCGATGAATGCGCGCATAACGGTAGTCGATCAGCGTGTTGATGTTGCGGTCGGCAACGCCGTAGATGCTGCCGCCGCGGCCGCCGTCGCCGCCGTCAGGGCCGCCACGCGGCACGAATTTTTCGCGGCGAAAGCTCGCGACGCCGTCGCCGCCCTTGCCGGCATGGACTTCGATGCGTGCCTCGTCGATGAATTTCATGGCGTATCTGCAACAGGAAAAATTGCAACAAAAAAGGCCCTGTCGTTCAACAGGGCCTTTTCAGCAGGAGCTTCGAAGATCAGGCGGGAACGACGCTGACGGTCTGGCGGCGGAGCGGCCCTTTGGTCGCGAACTGCACGCGGCCATCGATCTTGGCGAACAGCGTGTGGTCACGGCCGATGCCGACATTCTCACCGGGATGCACCTGGGTGCCGCGCTGGCGGATGATGATGCTGCCGGCGGGGATCAGTTCACCACCAAAGCGCTTGACGCCGAGGCGCTTCGATTCCGAGTCGCGGCCGTTGCGTGAGCTGCCGCCTGCTTTTTTATGTGCCATTGTGTGGTCTCCTTGGCCCGGCTTCTCAGCCGGCGATGCCCGTGATTTCGAGCTCGGTGAAATTCTGGCGATGACCCTGGGTCTTGCGATAGTGCTTGCGGCGGCGCATCTTGAAAATGCGAACCTTGTCGCCGCGGCCCTGGGAGAGCACCTTGGCCTTGACCGCCGCGCCGGACAGCAGCGGGCTGCCAAG
>JAIENU010000028.1 GCA_019751125.1 Burkholderiales bacterium
GCCGGTCTGCTGCACGACTGCGGCAAGGTCACCACGCCGGTGCATGTGGTCGACAAGGCAACCAAGCTGCAGACCATTTATGACCGCATTGATTTGATCGACACCCGTTTCGAGGTGGTGAGGCGCGATGCCGAGATTGCCGCCCTGCGTGGCGGCATGGATGCGGCGCAACTGAAGAAGCAGCTTGAATGCCTTGACGATGACCGTGATTTCCTGCGCCGTGCGAACGTGGGCGGAGAGGCGATGAACGATGCTGACATCGCAAGAGTCCGTGAAATCGCCACCCGTTACCGCTGGCGCGGACCTGACGGCGGGGAACGTGACTTTCTCAGCGGTGACGAGGTAGAGAATCTGACCATACGCGCAGGTACCCTCACCGCATCCGAGCGCCAGATCATCAATCACCACATCGAGGTCACAATCCAGATGCTCGAGTCGCTGCCCTGGCCCAGACATCTGCGCAACGTGGCCGAATATGCCGGCGGCCACCACGAACGCATGGATGGCAAGGGCTATCCGCGCGGACTGCTGCGCGAGCAGATGTCGGTGCAGGCGCGCTGCATGGGCATTGCCGACATCTTTGAGGCGCTGACCGCGAAGGATCGTCCCTACAAGAAGGGCAAGACCCTGACCGAGTCGCTGACCATCCTCGGCAAATTCAAGCTCAATGGCCACATCGATCCGGATCTGTTCGATGTGTTCATCTGGGAAAAGGTTTATGAGCGCTACGCCCGGGAATTCATGTCTCCGGAGCAGATCGACGATGTCGATGTCACCGGGATCCCGGGTTATGTGCCGCCCCCGGTTATTTAAATTATTGTTTTAAAACAATAAGTTAGATCACTGTTGATAAGGCTGCAGGGCTTAACCGGACGGCTCGGTGTGCTGAGCAGGGCTCAGTCCTTGCGCGAGACCGCGACCACCAGTTTTTCGGTGATCATCTCGATGAAGCTGTCTTCGTAACCGCGCTCCTTCATTGCCCAGCGAAAGCTGTTGGCAAGCCGCGCTTTTTTATAGAGGCCGAGCTTGTGCTGCTTGCGGAAGGCGGTGGCTGTTGCAAACAGCGCGTCAACACGCTGCTCGAGATATTTGAGGGATACTCCAGGGTTGAACGGCCCGGCCTTGCCCTCCGGCGGGCGCAGGCGGAATACCTCGTCCACCAGCCTGGTGGCGAACTCGTCGACGTCTTTTCCAGATGCTGATCCGAACAGGCCCATAACTCAACTCCCGTTGATTTCTTCGAAAATGCAGATGGTGTGGTTGATGCTGAACATTCGATTCAAAGCACACTCGAGATACGAGCTGGACACAAGACGTATGGAACTCGAAGATCAACCGGGTTCAAGGATAACAATGCCGCACGCTAAAGTGTAGCCCCCGTCATGCTGTTTCGTGGTGTAGTTCACACCAATAAATGCCGATGATCAAAGCCATACTGCTCCAGTTGCTGAAAGCCCCGTTTGCCGCCTCCCGTGCACGAAAGCGCGAACGGGAACAGAAGCTGGTGCGTCATGCGGAAGCGCTGCTTGCAGCCCGGAATTTCGACGCGGTCATTGCGGAATGCCGTGCGCTGCTTGAGCGTGGTGAGTCACCGGCTCTGGCAGCGCACCTGTGCGGCCGCGCCTGCCTTGCCTTGGGCCGTCCCGGTGAAGCCCGGGGATATCTGGAGCGTGCGCTGAAGGCCGATCCGCAACTGGCCGGTGCCCATGCGGATCTCGGCGAGGCGCTGTTCCAGGGTGGCGAGCACGAAGCGGCACTGGACCGTTACCGTACGGCGATCTCGCTGGCCGGTGACGGCGTGCAATACCGGACCCGGCTGGTGGAACTGCTCGAACAGACGGATCGCAAGCAGGATCTGGTGGTCGAACTCCTGTGTCTGCACGATCTGGTGCCGGGCAGGGTTGATATCCTGTTCAAGACCTTTGCCGAAGTCAGCCGGCTCGGCATGCATGCAGAGGCCGTGCGCATCGCCGAACGCGCGCTTGCTGAAATCGGCAGAAATTTCGACACGCTGCGCCTGCTGGCTTCGGCGCGCTACGGCGCGGCAGATATGCCTGGCGCGATCGAAGCCTGCCGCGAAGCCATTGCCATCCGCAGCAATTTTCCCGACATTCACGTGACCCTGGGTTCGGCCTTGTTTGCCCGGGGTCAGGTGGCAGAGGCCTGCGAGGCCTACCGGCAGTCGTTGATGATCGACCCTGAATATCCCGATGGCCGCTTCCATCTTGGACTGATGCAGATCATGCAGGGGCAATATGCCGAGGGCTGGCAGGGTTTTGAATATCGTTTCCGCCGCGCCAGGCGCAGGGGCATGCGTCCGAGCACCCCCCCGTGGTCTGGCGGCAGGGTAGGTGGCGGCCGGTTGCTGGTGATGCGTGAGCAGGGGTTGGGTGACGAGATCATGTTCGCTTCCTGCTATGGCGACGTGATGGCGCAGGCGCCTGATGCGCTGTTCGAGTGCGAGCCACGGTTGCAGGCACTGTTTTCAAGGTCGTTTCCGCAGGCGCAGTTTCTGCCCTACCGGCCGGAGGAAACCCCCGCCAGTGAAAGCCGCAACGACATTGCGGCACGGGTTTATGCCGGCACCCTGCCATCGCACTTTCGCAAGTCGGCCGGCTCATTCCCTGTCCACCGTGGTTATCTCGTTGCTGATCCGTTGCGCGTTGCGTACTGGCAGGAGCGGCTGGCGGGTCTGGGCCCCGGGCTTAAAGTCGGATTGTCCTGGCGCGGAGGCATGTCCTTCACCCGGCAGGAGCGGCGCAGCTTTTCACTGGAAACGATGATGCCGGTGCTCGGCACGGCCGGCGTGCAATGGATCAACCTGCAATATGGCCAACGCGCCGACGAGATTGCCGCCCTGGCCGCAAAGCACGGCATCCGGGTTCATGACTGGCCAGAAGCCATTGACGGGGATTACGACGAAACTGCCGCGCTGGTATCTGCTCTCGACCTCGTGATCAGCGTTTGCACCTCCGTCATTCACCTGAGCGGTGCGCTCGGCAAATCCGCCTGGGTGATGACGGCGAAAGTGCCTGAATGGCGTTACGGCATTGCCGGCGAGACGATGCCCTGGTATCCCTCGGTACGCCTGTTCCGCCAGAGTGTGCAGGGAGAGTGGAGTCCTGTGATCCAGCGGATTGGCGAACAGTTGTCATCGCGATTGGCCACCGGACAAAGCGGCAGTAGTTGACAGCGCGGACTGCGACATGACTGGTATATTCCAGCGGCAATTCAATTCCATCTGCGGTCCGTTCCAAGCCATTCATCCATCATGCTGAAGCGAGTGCTTTCTCGATTGTTGTCGGGCCTGCGCAGGTCTGGCGGGAGTGCAGGCAATCTGCAGCACGCCCGGGAATCCTGGCCGCTGATGTCGCAGGTCATTGAGGCGTTCAACAATAAAGATCACCATCGTGTGGTCAGCCTGTGCCGCGAGACGCTCAGGGATGATCCCGGGCATGCCCAGGCCAACCATGTCTGCGGTCGTGCACTGATCGAACTTGGACGCGGTGCGGAAGCCGAACCCCTGCTGCGCGCCGCACTGGAAGCCGAGCCGGATCTGGCGGAAGCCCATGCGGACTTGAGCAGGGTGCTGCGCCAGTCCGGTGACCCAGCAGGCGCAGAGCAGCACGGGCGTCGGGCAGTCGAGCTTGCGCCCGCCGAACCGCGCTACCGGTTGGTGCTGGCTGATGTTTTCGATGAGGCGGGCCGCCATGCCGAATCGCTGGAGCAGGTTTCACTTGCCCAGGAATACGCGCCGGAACAGATTGATGTCCTGCAACGGCTGATCCTGAAGCTTGACCATGTCGGCCAGTACGACGCTGCCCTGCGCATTGCCGAGCGGGCGATGCGCGAACTGGGGCCGCGATTCGAGACCCATCACTTTCTCGGTTATGCGCGCTTCTCGACGGGTGATCATGAGGGTGCAGTTGCCGCCTGCCGCGAGGCGATCAGGCTCAACGGCAAATCCCCCGGTATCATGGTCACCCTGGGCTCCGCGCTGCTTGCTCTGGGGCGTGCCGACGAAGCGATGGCGGCTTACCGCAGGGCGCTGAAGGTGCTGCCGACTTATCCCGATGCGCTGTTTCACCAGGGCATGCTCAACCTGATGCGTGGCCGTTACCGAGATGGCTGGGCCGGATTTGAATACCGCTTCAAGATACCGCGCGGCACAAAGCGGCGCGCCGAGCCGCGCTGGAACGGCACCAGCTTGCGCGGACGCACGCTGCATGTGCTGCGCGAGCAGGGACTCGGTGACGACATCATGTACTCCTCGTGTTATCCGCAGTTGATAGCAGATGCGAAGCACTGCGTGATCGAGTGCGAGCCACGCCTGGAAAAACTGTTTCGGCGCTCTTTCCCGCAGGCCGAATTCGTGCCGATCGTCGACAACGCGATCAAGTCCGAAGTGCTTGAACGCAAGGATGTTGATGCGCGCATATTCAGCGCCAGCGTGCCGGTCTACCTGCGCAATTCACTGCGCGATTTTCCGGAGCATCAGGGTTATCTGTTTGCCGACCCCGCGCGCGCGGCTTATTGGCGCGGCCAACTGGCGCGTCTGGGGCCGGGACTCAAGGTCGGATTGTCATGGCGCGGCGGCACGGTCTATACCCATCGCAATCGCCGTACCCTGTTGCTGGAGACCCTGCAACCCCTGCTGGCGATTCCTGGCGTGCACTGGGTCAATTTGCAATACGGTGAACGCGCCGGAGAGATTGCAGCTTTCAGCGCAGCTCACGGCATTGCCATCACCGACTGGCCCGAGGCGATCGACGGCGATTACGATGAAACGGCAGCGCTGGTCGATGGACTGGATCTGGTCGTCAGTGTCTGCACCTCGGTGATTCACCTGACCGGCGCGCTGGGGCGCGAAGCGAGGGTGATGGTGCCTTTTGCGCCGGAATGGCGTTATGGTCTGGAGGGTGACCGGATGCCCTGGTATCCCGGTGTTCACTTGCACCGGCAGGTCGATCCTCAGGATTGGTCATCGGTGATTGCGGAAGTGGCCGCTGCCCTGAAGGCACGGTTGGCGGTTTCCGGGCTGAAGATTTGATCAGCAACGGGGTTTTGAGGACATGGAAAGTGACGTAAATTGTCACAGGCTGACCCTCAGATGCCGGGTGATTGCGGCTGTTCATGATCCGGAACCGGAATCGGTCGATTTCATGGCCGTGTTCCGTGCAGTAGTTCACACCTTTGTTTAGTGCGGCAATATCCTGTTCCAAGCGATCAAATAAATGTCAATTAAATCAATATCTTAAATAACTTTTTGGGGGTGGCAGGTAATCCCTGGAGTTACTGGTACAGCCTTTGCTAATATCCTGCCGCGGGCTAGACCTGCTCAACGTTTTTAAACACTACTGGGAGCTTCCTCCATGAAAAATCTGCAAAAGGGCTTTACGCTGATCGAACTGATGATCGTCGTGGCGATCATTGGCATTCTGGCGGCGATTGCAATTCCGCAGTATCAGGACTACATCACCCGTGCCAAGTGGCAGGACAACATCGCCAAGGTTCAGTCGTGGAAAACCGCGGTTGCCGAGTGCCTGCAGAACAACGGCGGCAACATCTCCGAGTGTGATACCCAGTCCGAAGTGACCTCGGCCACTGGCGCGACATTCCCGGCTGCTGGCGGCAACCTGTCGTCGGTTTCGTACGGTACGGCTGGCATTGTGCTGGTGGGCACCGCTTCGGTTTCGGATTGCCAGGTGACGATGGCCCCGACTGCCGGCGGCACCTCGGTGACCTGGGCGTTCACCAACACCGGTTGCACCAAGTCCAAGACCGGCGTGGGTACCTGATCCATCGCTGCAAGCTTCAAGAAAACCCCGGGCGACCGGGGTTTTTTTTCGCATGAATCCATGGTGTCCTGAATGTCTGATGCCGGTAAGAGGGTGCTGATACGCACCTGGACTGTGCTGCGCGAAACACCGGCAATCGCGGTGTTGTCACTTTTTCTGCTGCTGGCGCTGACTGTTGATCCCTTCAATGCACCCAGTTGGCACGACGGGCAGCGGCTGCTGCAACTGCTGGCATTGCTGCTAATCGCTGTGCTGGGTCTGCACGCTCCCACGACAAATACAGATCAACATATGAATTTTTCGTGGTCTTGGGGCTGGATGCCGGCAGGCGCCTTTGCATTCGGGCTAGTGTCGGTATTGCTGTCGGCATGGCCGCGCTGGGCTTTGCTCGAATGGTCGATGACCGTAGCGTTATTCATGGCTGTCGTTATTGTTGCAGCGGAATTCCGCCGCGATCCGGTGGGATCGGGTCGTTATACGGTTGTCTTGTTCTACGCAGCTGGGTTGTTCTATGCGCTGAAGGTGGTACTGGCCTATGTGCTGATGTTCGCAGTTGGTGCCGATTACGGTATGGCATTCGATGTACAGGAGCTTTTTCCGGGGTTTTCGAATGTCCGATTCTTCGGGCATGTGCAGACTTTGCTGCTGCCTTTCTTGGTGTTGCCGGCCTTGTGGTGGGGCAAGTCGTCACGGCAGCGTGTGTTATGGATGCTGGTGCCGGTGCTATGGTGGATGCTGGTGATTGCCTCGGGTACACGCGGCAGCTGGGTGGCAATGGCTATCGGCGCAGTGACCGTCTGTATTTTTGCGCGAGGCACCGCCATCCCCTGGCTGAAGCTGCAACTGCTGGGTTTTGTGGCGGGGCTGCTGCTTTATCTGCTGTTTGTGTTGGGATTGCCGGAACTGCTGAGCAAGCCGGCCATGTATCTGCATCGTAATGCCGATCTGGTTTCCTTGCGTGGACGCGAACTGCTCTGGGGCCTGTCGGCGGACTGGATCGCCATTCATCCCTGGTTTGGGTTGGGCCCCATGCATTTTGCGCAGCGTCTTACTGAAATCGGCGCTCATCCGCATAACGCCGTGTTGCAATGGATGGTGGAGTGGGGCGTTCCCGCTGCTTTGCTGCTGACGGCATTTCTTGCGGCTGCCGGTTTGCGTTTCGCAGCATGGGTGCGCAATCACCAGTCGCTGGAGGTGGTTGCTTTGCTGGCGGCACTGACTGGCGCTGCAGCACAGTCCATGGTGGACGGCGTTCTGGTGATGCCGATCAGCCAGTTGTTGCTGGTATTGCTGGCAGGCTGGGCCTGGTGTCTGGTAGTGCCTCGTCCCGATCCTGCCGCAACGAGCCGATCAAACGCATTCAGATGGTTTTTTGCGGCGATGACTGCGGTGGTGATGTCATGTGTTGCCCCTGAAGTGTCGCATCTGCAGGAGCGGCTGGAGGCACACGAAAAAACTTATCTGCAGGGTCCCAATCCGCGGTTGCTGCCACGCTTCTGGATTCATGGCTGGATACCCGCCTGAGCAGGGCTATTCCGCGAGCCAGGTGCCTGATTTTCCGCCGCGTTTCTCCAGCAAACCGACAGACTCGATACGCATGCCGCGGTCAACTGCCTTGCACATGTCGTAGACGGTGAGCAGCGCGATACTCACCGCACTCAGCGCTTCCATTTCGACGCCGGTGCGGCCGAGGGTTTCAACGGTGGTGGTGCATTCCACGGCGCGGGCGCGTGGCTGGATGCGGAACTCGACTTCGACCCGGGTCAGCGCCAGGGGATGGCACAGCGGGATCAGGGCCGACGTCTGTTTGGCGGCCTGGATGCCGGCGATACGCGCAACACCCAGCACGTCGCCCTTTTTGGCAGTGCCTCCGGTGATCAGACGCAGGGTGGTGGCCTGCATCACGATGCGGCCGGATGCGCGCGCCAGGCGTCGGGTCGGGGACTTGTCCGCAACATCGACCATCCATGCCGCGCCGCTGGCATCGAAATGGCTTAGCGGATTCGTAGAAAGCTTCTTTTTTGCTTTGCGTGTAACAGACTGTTTTTTCATTGGGAACCTCTGGCGCCGGGATTTATCATAGCACCATGATCCTGCGCCTTTTGCTGCTAGGTTTGCTGATGTGTGTGCCGCGCGTGCTTGCCCAGGCCCTGCCGGACCTCGGCGATGTGTCGGCGGCCACCATTTCCCCGGCTGACGAGCGACGTCTCGGCGAACGCATCATGCAGGAGGCACGCCGGGATCCAAGCTATCTTGACGATCCCGAAATCCGCGATTACGCCAACACCCTGGGCGGACGCCTGGTGGCGCGCAGCGATGCGCCGCGCCAGGAATTCGAGTTCTTCGTGATCCGCGATCCGCAGATCAACGCTTTTGCACTCCCCGGCGGGTTCATCGGCATCCATACAGGCCTGTTGCTCGCCGCGCAAAGTGAATCGGAGGTCGCCGGCGTGCTTGCGCACGAAATCGCGCACGTTACCCAGCGCCATATCGCGCGCATGATCGGCCAGCAGTCGCAGAGCCAGCTGATGTCGATTGCCGCGCTGGCGGTGGCGATACTCGCCGCTCGCTCCAATTCACAAGTGGCGGAGGCCGCGCTGGCTTTCGGCCAGGCTGGTGTGGTGCAGTCCCAGCTCAACTTTACCCGTGAAAACGAGCGCGAAGCCGACCGCGTCGGGGTGCAGATTCTCGAGGCCGCCGGTTTTGATTCACGGGGCATGGGCATGTTCTTTGAGCGGTTGCAGCGCGCCACCCGCATCTATGAAGGAGGGGCGCCTTCGTATCTGCGTACTCACCCGCTGACTTTCGAGCGTATCGGTGACATCCAGAACAGGGTCGAGCGCATGCCTTATCGCCAGGTGGCGGACAGCATCGAATTCCAGCTGGTGCGTGCAAAGCTTCGCGTCGAGCAGGATGTGCCCCGTGAAGCGTTGGCATTTTTTGAGACCGGGCTGAAGGAGCGTAAATTTCTGTCTGAAGCCGCGGCGCGTTACGGGCTGGTCGCCAGTTTGTTGCGCATTCGTGACTTTTCCAGAGCCAAGGCCGAGTTGCCAGCCCTGCGCAAGACGCCCCACCCGATGATCGAACATCTGGCCTGCCGTGTTTATGTCGCGGCTGACGAGCCGCGCCAGGCCTTGGGTTGCTTCGAGCAGGCACGCAGACTCTATCCCGCACAGCGGGCGCTGCTGCTGGGGCATGTCGAGCAGCTGCTTCAAGCCAAGCAACCCGCCGAGGCCCTGCAGTTGATCGAACCGCGCCTGAAGACCGGTGACCCGGACGAAGCCCGGCTTTACCGCCTCCAGGCCCAGGCCTATGCAGCGCTGGACAATCCGCTGCAGCATCACCGTGCGCTGGGCGAGGCTTACGCCCGCAGCGGGTCACTGGTGGCCGCAGTCCAGCAGCTCGAAATGGCGTTAAAAAGCGGTAAGGGTGATTTTTTCCAGCTTTCCGCGGTTGAGGCCCGGCTGAGGGAGTTGCGGCGGCAGCAATTGGAGCAAGACCGGAAAAAGTAGGCTGCCGCCGGTCCTTCCTTTGATGTTAACGTCCCCTCGATGAGCGACCTTCCCCAGTTCACGATGGAAGCAGGCATTGAAGCCGGCACCCAGGGCGAGCGCCGGATCGGCAAGTACGAGCTGATCCGCGAGCTTGGCCGTGGCGCGACCAGTGTGGTCTACAAGGCGTTTGATCCCTTCCAGAACCGCGAAGTCGCGCTGAAGGCGGTCAATCCGGAGGCCCTGGGTGACGATGAATACGGCCGCCGCTACCGCAAACTGTTTGTGACCGAGGCATCACTCGCCGGCAGGCTGTCGCATCCGCATATTGTCGCCATCTATGATGCCGTCGCCGAACCGTCGGCGAGCTACATCGTCATGGAATACATCAATGGCTCGACGCTGGAGCGTTATGCGCATGTCGATCAGCTGCTGCCGCTGGCCAGGGTGCTGGAGATCATCTACAAATGCGCGCGGGCACTGGATTACGCCGCGCGTGAGGGTGTTATCCACCGCGATATCAAGCCGGCGAACATCCTGCTTGCCGGGGAAGTCGATATCAAGATTTCCGATTTCGGCGCGGCGCTGAACACTTCCAGCGAATCGACTCAGATTACCGGCATCGGCTCACCCGCCTACATGTCGCCGGAGCAGGTGCGCGAGCAGCCGCTGAGTTACCAGACCGACATTTTCTCTCTTGGCGTGGTGTTCTACCAGTTGCTCACCGGGCGTTTGCCATTCATCGGCACCAACAACTACAGCATCATCTACCAGATCATCAACGTCGAACCGTCACCGCCGAGCCGGCTGCGTGCCGAAGTGCCCCCGGCGATTGATGCCATCGTCCTGCGCATGCTCGCCAAGACCACCACCGACCGTTACCAGACCTGGAGCGAACTGGCCGGAGATCTGGTCGAGGCGCTGGGCGGAACACGGGTGCGCGGCAGCGAAACGGTACCCGAGGCCGAGAAGTTCGACACGTTGCGCCGGCTCACGTTCTTTGCCGCCTTTGGTGATGTCGAACTGTGGGAGGTGCTGCGGCTCGCGCGCTGGCAGCCGGCGAAGCGGGGCAGCGTGATCATCCAGGAAGGCGACATTGGCTCCTCTTTTTTCATCATTGCCGAGGGCGAAGTCGAGGTGCGCAAGCAGGAGCGGCCGCTCAACAGACTGGGGCCGGGCGAATGTTTCGGCGAAATGGCCTATCTCGGCAAGCAGAAATTCCAGCGCTCGGCGAGTGTGGTGGCGGTCAGTGATGCCGTATTGATCGAGATCCGCGCCGAAACCCTGCCGCGTGCGTCGGAACTGTGCCGCCATCACTTCAACGGGGCTTTCCTCGAACTGTTGGTGGATCGCCTCTCTGCGGCGAACCTGCGCCTGTCGCAGCTGCTGACCGACAGCAAGATCAGCGTGTTTTAAGGGGAAGGGACCGGGATTCCCGGGGGCTAGATCAAGGCCCCGAAACGGCAATCCCGCTTCGTATTAAAATCCGCATCCCGGCAACCGGGCGTTTTCGAACCCGGACCATACACAGCGAGGACCAGCCGATGCAGTTTGACAAAGAGCTTGATGCCCGCGGACTGAACTGTCCGCTGCCCATCCTGCGTACCAAGAAGGCACTGGCCGACATGACTTCGGGCCAGTTGCTGCGCATCATGACCACCGATCCCGGTTCGGTGAAGGATTTTCAGGCCTTCGCCCGCCAGACCGGCAACGACCTGCTGTCCTCGGAGAGCGGCAACAAGGAATTCACCTTCCTGATGAAAAAGAAGTAACAAGAACAACAAGCGGAAGTAATCCCGCCGTGCTGTTCAGGCACGGCGCCAGGCGAGGACGCGGCGGATGCCGCGCCACAGCCTCGGCAGCAGCAGTGCACAGGCCAGCACCAGAATCCCGACCAGCGTCAGCATCAGCAACGGGAACTTGAGCATGGTCCACAGCACCCCCAGAGTCAGCACATCCTCCGACAGTGAAGCCAGCCAGTTGCTGACCGGTTCCGGCGACAGGTTGATCAGTGCGCGGCTGCCCGCCTTGGTCAGATGTGCACTCGCGGCCAGGGTGCCGCCGAGCAAGCCTGCGGCCAGCGCAAGGCCGGGATCAGCATCAATCACCGCGGCTGCGGCCAGCAATGCGCCTCCCGGGATGCGGATGAAGGTGTGCAGGGCATCCCACAGGCTGTCGAAGCCCGGCACCTTGTCGGCAAGAAATTCGGTGATGAAGAGCAATCCGGAAATACCGATCACCCAGGGATGCGCGAGCACGGCAAGGCTGGGTGGCAGCGCGGACTGAGCGCCGTAGTGCAGACTGCCGAACTGCAGCAGGCCGAGAAAAAACACCGTGGCGTAGAGACGGATGCCGCTGGTCCAGCCCAGGCCCGCCGCCAATGCCAGTGTCAGTGTGTCCATGGCCACACTAATTTATAAGCCATTGTTTTTATTGGGTATTTTTAGCCGTTCATAGAGCGGGCGTAAAAAGGCCCGCAGCGCCGGCATGCGTCGCCACAGCAGCAGCGCGGCAATCGTGCAGCAGGCGCCGCCGATGGCCATGGTTGCCGGTGCGCCGATGCGTTCGGCAAGGGCGCCACCGGCCAGGCTGCCCAGCGGATACATGCCGAGGAAGGACATCGAGAACAGGCCCATGACACGCCCGCGCATGCGGTCGTCGACGATGGTCTGCAACATGGTGCTCACCGACATGCCGTTGACGACGATGCCGAAGCCGGTGACCGCAATCGCCGCCAGCGACAGCGGCAGCCACGGTGACAGCGCAAACACGGTGACACCGATGCCGGCGGCCAGTGAAGCAGCGCTGATCCAGTGTGTCAGGCCGCGCACGTTCTGCCGTGAGGCCAGTGCGAGCATGCCGATCACGCCGCCACAGCCGGCCGCAGCCATCAGGAAACCGAGCAGCCCGGCGCCGCCTTCAAAAACCTCGGCGGCAAATATCGGCATCAGCGTCTGGTACGGTGTGACCATGAAGCTGATGGTGGCGACCATCGGCAGCAGCCAGCGTGCCGGGAGCAGGCTCCAGGCGTAGGCGATGCCTTCGCGCAGTTGCTGCCACGGCGATGCGGCCGACGGCGTGATGGTGCGTGGTGTGATGCTCATCATCAGCACGGTGCCGACAATGATCGCCTTGCTCAACGCGTTGACGACAAAGCAGAAGGCCTCGGTCGAGACCGCGAGCAGGCCGCCGGCGACGGTGGGGCCGATCATGCGGCCGGCATTCTGCATCAGTGCATTCATCGCGATGGCGCTGGGCACATCCTCCCGGGACACCATTTCAGTGGTGAAGGTGAGCCGGATCGGGGTGTCGATGGCGTTAATGATGCCGGCGAGCAGGGCCATCGTTACCACATGCCAGATTTCGATCAGCCCGCTGTAGGCGAGCACGGCCAGCACCAGTGGCGGCAGCGCCGACAGACCCTGGGTCAGCAGCAGCAGCTTGTAGCGGTCAAAGCGGTCAGCCCAGAGGCCGGCGAAGGGTGCCAGCAGCAGTATTGCGATCTGGCCGGCAAAGCCGGTGACGCCGAGCAGCCAGGCCGATTCGGTGAGGCGATAGACCAGCCAGGCCATCGCGATCTGCTGCACCCAGTTGCCGATGATCGACAGCGTCTGGCCGCAGAAAAAAAGCCGGTAATTGCGATGGCGCAGCGCACGCAGCGAGTGGCTGAAATCCATCGATGGCGGCCTAGCCGCCGTACTTGGCGAGCTGGGCGCGCATCTGCTCCAGGGTGCTGGAGAAGCGCGCGAGGCGTTCCTTTTCCTGGGCAACCACCAGTGGCGGTGCCTTGGCAACGAAGCTTTCGTTGGCGAGTTTGGCCTGCGCTTTTGTCGTTTCGGCCTCGAGCCGGGCGATTTCCTTGGCGAGACGTTCGCGTTCCGCGGCCACGTCGATCTCGACCTTGAGCATCAGCTTGAAGTCACCGACGATCGATACCGGTGCGTCGGCCTGCGGCAGTTCCGCGACGACCATGACTTCAGACAGCCGCGCCAGCGCGGTCAGGTACGGCGCCCAGGAACGGACACGCGCGGCATCACCCTGCACCAGCAGCGGCAGCTTCTGGGAAGGCGCAATATTCATCTCGCCGCGCAGCGTACGGCAGGCCGAGGTGAGCTGCTTGAGCAGATCGATGTCCGCTTCGGCGGCAGCGTCGATTTTTGCGGGCTCGGCCACCGGGTATTTCTGCAGCATGATGCTGGCGCCGGTTTTGCCGGCGAGCGGGCCGACCTTTTGCCACAGTTCCTCGGTGATGAAGGGAATCACCGGGTGGGCGAGGCGGAGGATGGTTTCGAGCACACGCACCAGCGTGCGGCGGGTGCCGCGCTGTGCGGCTTCGCTGCCCGATGAGAGCTGCACCTTGGCGAGCTCGACGTACCAGTCGCAGTATTCGTCCCAGGTCAATTCGTAAAGGGTGCGTGCCAGGTTGTCGAAGCGGTATTCGGCATAGGCCTGCTGTGCTTCGGCTTCGGCGCGCTGCAGGCGGCTCACCATCCAGCGGTCGGCTACCGACAGCTCGACCGGCGCATTCGCGTCGAGGCCGGTGTCCTTGTCCTCGCAGTTCATCAGCACGTAGCGCGTGGCGTTCCACAGCTTGTTGCAGAAGTTGCGATAGCCTTCGCAGCGTTTCTGGTCGAACTTGATGTCACGGCCGAGGCTGGCCAGGCTGGCAAAGGTGAAGCGCAGCGCGTCGGTGCCATAGGCCGGGATGCCGTCCGGGAATTCGTTGCGAGTGCGTTTGGCAATGGCTTCGGCCTGCTTCGGGTTCATCAGGCCGGCGGTGCGTTTGGCGACCAGCGCTTCGAGGCCGATGCCGTCGATCAGATCGAGCGGGTCCAGCGTGTTGCCCTTGGATTTGGACATCTTCTGGCCTTCGGCATCGCGCACCAGGCCGTGTACATAGACATGGCGGAAAGGCACCTTGCCGGTCATGTACTTGGTGATCATCACCATGCGCGCGACCCAGAAGAAAATGATGTCGAAGCCGGTGACCAGCACCGAGGAGGGCAGGTAGAGATCGAGTACCGGGTTCGACTTCTGCGGCCATTCCGGCGTCCAGTCCAGCGTCGAGAAGCACCACAGCTGCGACGAGAACCAGGTGTCGAGCACGTCAGGATCCTGGGTCAGTGCCTTGCCGCCGGCGAGTTCGCGCGCCTCGGCTTCATCGTGGGCGACATAGATGTTGCCGGCGTCGTCGTGCCAGGCCGGCACGCGGTGGCCCCACCACAGCTGGCGCGAGATGCACCAGTCCTGGATGTTGTTGAGCCAGTGGTTGTAGGTGTTGACCCACTGCTCGGGAAACAGCTTCACTTCTCCCGAGGCCACGGCATCGAGGCCCATTTTTGCCAGCGGCTCCATTTTCACGAACCACTGGCTGGTCAGCATCGGCTCGATGACCACGCCGGTGCGGTCGCCGCGCGGCACCACCATGCGATGCGGTTTTTCGGATTCGAGCAGGCCCTGGGCCTTGAGGTCGGCGACGATCTGTTCACGCGCGGCGTAACGGTCGAGGCCGCGGTATTTCTCGGGCGCGTTGTTGTTGATCGCGGCGTCGAGCGTGAAGATGTTGAGCTGCGGCAGGTTGTGGCGCTGGCCCACCTGATAATCGTTGAAATCGTGGGCCGGAGTGATTTTCACGCAGCCGGTGCCGAAATCCTTGTCGACATACTCGTCGGCAATCACAGGGATGGTGCGGCCGGTCAGCGGCAGGATGACCTGGCGGCCGACGATGCTGCGGTAACGTTCGTCCTCGGGATGCACCGCAACCGCGACGTCGCCGAGCAGAGTCTCCGGGCGCGTGGTGGCGACCGTCAGATGGCCGCTGCCGTCGGCGAGCGGGTAGCGGATCTGCCACAGCTTGCCGTCTTCCTCCTCCGCCTGCACTTCAAGGTCGGAGATCACGGTTTTCAGCACCGGATCCCAGTTCGACAGGCGCACACCGCGGTAGATCAGGCCGTCACGGTAGAGTTTGACGAAGGTGTGGCTGACCAGTTTTGCCAGCGGCTCGTCCATGGTGAAGCGCTCGCGCGACCAGTCGCAGGAGGCGCCGAGCCGGCGCATCTGCCGGGTGATGGTCGAGCCGGATTGTTCCTTCCATTCCCAGACTTTTTTGATGAACGCGTCGCGGCCCAGCGCATTGCGTGACTGGCCCTGTTGTTCGAGCTGGCGGGTCACCACCATTTCGGTGGCGATACCGGCGTGATCGGTTCCCGGCTGCCACAGCGTGTTGAGGCCGCTCATGCGGTGGTAACGCGTGAGCCCGTCCATGATGGTCTGGTTGAAGGCGTGGCCCATGTGCAGCACGCCGGTGACGTTGGGCGGCGGCAGCTGGATGCAGTAGGCGCCGGATCTTGCGGGGTCGACGCCGGCCTTGAAATGGCCGTCCTGTTCCCATTGGGGATACCAGCGCGATTCGATCGCCGCGGGCTCGAAGCTTTTCGGGAGTTCCATGACTGAAGAGGTTGCTGCTGTGGCTGTTGGCGCAGGGATGCCGGGTGCTTCGGAAGAGGGCGCGATTATACCGGAGGCTCCGCCACCGGCCGGCTGGGCAATCTGCCGCAGTTGCTCCTGCAGGGTTGCTGCGACGGTGGCTTTTACCATCTCGGCAATGCCTGATTGCAGCTCGTTGCTGACCTTGCCCAGGGCCTGTTCGAGCGCGGCGCCGATTTCGGGCAGGTAACGCTCTTCCATCACTTTGGCAATCTGGTCGTTGAGGCCGCGCTTGATCCGCAGGTGTACCGCATGCTCGATGTTCTGAGCCTGGACGCGGGACATGATTTCACCGCCGGGGGGCTGCGGCCGGGGCTCCTCCCGTGTGGGGGGCATCAGCTCACCTTCCACCACCACATCCGTCAGCAGCGGAATGTCAGGGGCAGGTGTTGGCGAGGCCGGCTGTGCCGTAGCGGGTTCCGGGGTGGCGGCAGGACGGCGATGCCGCTGGAGCAGGGCATCGGCGCGGTTGATGACGTCATCGTTGCCCGGTTCCGGGGTTGTCGGGTCAGTCATGCGCAGCCTGGTGGTCAGCCGGTTCCGGCGGAAAGGTCGTGGGTGCGGATTTCGTAGCCGCGGTCGCGGTAGAAGCGATAGCGCTGACGCGCCTGGGCGCGGTCGTCGTCATCCGTGCCGACAATTTCCGCCAGCCGCTGGAAGCGGCTGAACGTGGCCGGCCATTCCTGATGCAGGTTGATCAGCAGCTCGTCGTGCAACGGATCTTCCATGGTGCTATCGATGATCACCGGGGTGATTGCGGCCAGCCGGTGATCGCGGCTGCAGTGCGGCATGAATCCGGTGGGTGGATGGCTCCACAGCAGGCGGTCCAAACGCGCCGCGATTTCGCGGTCGGGGCAATACACGGTCACACGCAGGCCTCGGGCCCGCGCCTTGGTCACCAGGCGGCAGGCGGTATGCAGGCGGTCATCGACCTGGGTGTAAAAATCGATCTGCGTCATCGGTTGGCCTGCATCATGACCAGGGTTGCGGGTCAGCAGCTGTCAATCAGCGTTTGCCGGCGCGGTTGATCAGGAATTCGGTGAGCAGCGGCACCGGACGGCCGGTAGAGCCCTTGTCCTTGCCCGATTTCCAAGCCGTGCCGGCGACGTCCAGGTGCGCCCATTTGTATTTTTTGGTAAAGCGCGACAGGAAGCATGCTGCCGTTACGGCACCGGCAGGCCGGCCACCGATGTTGGCAAAGTCGGCAAAATTGCTGCGCAGCTGTTCCTGGTATTCATCATGCAGCGGCAGGTGCCATGCGCGGTCACCCGAGGTCTCGCCAGCAGCCAGCACTTCCGCGGCCAGCGGCTGGTTGTTGGCGAACAGGCCGCTCACCACGTGGCCCAGCGCGATGACGCAGGCACCGGTCAGCGTCGCGATGTCGATGACCGCGGACGGTTCGTAACGCTCGGCGTAAGTCAGCGCATCACAGAGGATCAGCCGGCCTTCGGCGTCGGTGTTGAGGATTTCCACGGTCAGCCCCGCCATGCTGGTGACGATGTCGCCCGGCTTGGTGGCGCGGCCACCCGGCATGTTTTCAGTGGCGGGCACGATGCCGACCACGTTCAGCGGCAGCTTCATTTCAGCCACGGCTTTCAGCGTGCCGAGCACGCTGCCGGCGCCGCTCATGTCGAATTTCATTTCGTCCATTTCCGGCGCCGGCTTCAGTGAAATGCCGCCGGTGTCAAAAGTGACGCCCTTGCCGACGAGCACCACCGGTTTCTGGTTTTTCGGGCCGGCCATGTATTCAAGGACGATCAGTTTCGGAGGCTGGCTGCTCCCGGCAGCTACAGAAAGCAGCGTGTTCATGCCGAGTTTTTCCATGTCGGCGCGTTCCAGCACGCGCAACTTCAGGCCATGGCTGCGTGACAGCTTGCGGGCTTCACCGGCGAGATAGGTGGGTGTGCAGACGTTACCCGGAAGGTTGCCGAGGTCGCGGGCGAAGTTGATGCCCGAGGCCAGTGCAGCGCCCCGCGCAAGGCCGCGTGCCGCCCGTTTCAGGTCCGTTTTGGCCACGGCAAAGGTGAGGTGGCGCAGCACGGGTGCCGGTGACTGCGGCTCGCTTTTCATCTGCTCGAAACGGTAGGCGGTTTCGCCGGCAATGCGGGCTGCCTGCATCAGCCGCCATTCGATGTCGCGCCGGCCCGGCGCCAGTTCGGCAAAGTGCATCTCGGCGGTGGTGACGGCGATATTGCAGAGTGCTTCAACGGCGGCTGAGACGGCACGCCTGAATTGTTTTTCAGCGAAACCGTCCTTGTCGCCGAGTCCGACCAGCAGGATGCGGGTGCAGTTGATGCCGGCCACGTCGTGCAGCAGCAGGGTGGTGCCGATGCGGCCTTCCATGTCACCTCGCGCCAGCACACGGCCAATGTAACCGCCGGAAAGTTTGTCGACGGTTGCAGCCGTTGTGCTGAGGCGGCGGCCGGCATACACGCCGACCACGCAGCAATCGCTGCTGCTGCGTCCGGGGACCAGGGCTTTTGTGCTAAATTCCATGCGTTTTCTCCTGTGCGTTCAGGCGGTCGGCGTTGTGTCGATGGCGGTGCCTTCGGTGAACGGTCGCTTCACGGGTTTCATCCGGAACGGGCATCGCTATGTTGGCTGCCGGCAGTGACGAAGCTGTTTGTGATTGGGTTCGTATCCGGCCTGCACCAAGGTGCGCAACCGCAGCCGTATTGGACGTTTTGATTATCTTCGGGTTGCCCTCAAAAAGCAAAACGCCGGCATGATTTTCCGCACCTCTCTGCTGCGCGAACTGGCGACTTCGGCTGCAGCGACTTTTCTGGTGTTGCTCGGCATCTCGCTGACCACCCAGCTGGTGCGCCTGCTGGGCCAGGCAGCGGGCGGACAGATCACGTCCACCGGCGTGGTGGCGCTCCTCGGCTTCACCCTGGTAGGTTACCTGCCGATCCTGTTGTCGCTGACCCTGTTCATCTCGGTGCTGATGACGCTGACCCGCAGCTACCGGGATTCCGAGATGGTGGTGTGGTTTTCCTGCGGGCAGGGACTGACCCGCTGGATCAGTCCGGTGCTGTCTTTTGCCGCACCACTGGTGCTGACAGTGGCACTGCTGTCCCTGCTGCTGTCGCCATGGGCGGTGGAAAAGGCGGAGGAGTTCCGCCGGCAGATGGACAGCCGTGACGATGTCGCACAGGTGACGCCGGGCGTGTTTCACGAATCGCGCCGCGCCGATCGTGTTTATCTGGTGGAGGAAGTTTCAGGCCAGAGCAACATGGTGGCCAATGTGTTCGTCAGTTCCACCCAGAACGGCAAGCTCGGCGTGATGGTGGCGCAGTCCGGGTTCCAGGAAACCGCGGCTAATGGTGATCGTTTCCTGGTGCTGCAGAACGGCCGGCGCTACGAGGGCGAGCCAGGCTCGCCCGAGTACAAGGTATTCGAGTTCGAACGTTATGCGATGCGCATCGAAAGTGCCGCGGATGCCGCGGATCGTGCGCCGACCACCAAGACGATGACCACCTGGGATCTGATTCGCGAGCCGACCCCGCGCAACCTCGGCGAGTTGTCTTGGCGTGTCGGCCTGCCGGCGAGCGCGCTGCTGCTCTGTCTGCTGGCGATTCCGCTGTCCTTCGTCAACCCGCGTGCCGGACGGTCGATGAATATCGTGGTCGCGATCCTGATTTACATGATCTACAGCAACCTGCTTTCGATCATGCAGGCGGCAATTGCGCAGGGCCGGGTGTCGGTTGTGGTGGGCATTTGGGTAGTGCATGCCGTGATGGCGCTGATTCTTGTGGCACTGTTTTACCGCCGGCTGTCGGTGTTTTCTCTGTGGCGGTTGCTGAGATGAGAACCCTGCGCAGCTATGTGGCACGTGAAATAGCGATGGCCACCGCTCTGGTGTTCATTGCCCTGCTGCTGCTGTTTGCGTTTTTCGACCTGGTCGAGCAGATGAAGGATCTGGGGCGCGGCAGCTATCAGCTGCGCCACATCCTGTTGCATGTGGCGTTGTCGGCGCCCAATCATGTCTATGAACTGTTCCCGATCGCAGCCCTGATCGGCACCCTGTTTGCGCTGGCGCAACTGGTGGCAAGTTCGGAATACACCGTAATGCGTGCGTCCGGCGTGTCGTTACGGCGCATGGTGCAGTCGGTGGTTCTGGTGGGAGCGGTATTCGGCGCGACAACATTTGCGGTCGGCGAGTTTGTTGCGCCGCCTGCCGAGCAATTCGCCCAGCGGCTGCGCTCGCAGGCGATTTCCGGCATCGTTGCCCAGGAATTCCGTTCCGGTCTGTGGATCAAGGACGGCACTGCCTTCGTCAACGTGCTTGAGGTGACGCCCGATGCCACCCTTCGCGGTATTCGTATCTACGAATTCGACAGCAGCTACCGCCTGCGCACGCTGAGTTTTGCCGAAGGTGCCGAGTACGAGGGTAATAACCGCTGGATGCTGGCCAACGTCGCCCGTACCTCCTTCGAGGACCAGGGCACCCGGGTCAGCCGGCGGGATTTCCAGCAATGGCAGTCGGTGCTTGAACCTTCGCTGCTGAATGT
>JAIENU010000014.1 GCA_019751125.1 Burkholderiales bacterium
GACGCTGATGGCAATATCGTCGCCACCGCCGGCTGGGAAGTCGCCGGCGCCGGACCGATGATCTATGTGTTCTCGCCGACCGGTCGTGTGCTCGAAACCCATCCGGTGCCGGCGATCCGGCCCACCAACTGCTGCTTCGCCGGCCCCGACATGCGCACGCTGTTCATCACCACCACCCAAGGCCATCTGTTCCGCGCTGAAACCGACCGTACCGGCTGGGCGATGTATCCTTGAGTTAGCCGAACCCCAAAACTCAATTAAATACTTATTAAAAACAAATAGTTATATAAATTTCTTGCTGGGTCACATGGAATATGCGGTGCTTACCATCAATATTCACCGCATTTAATGCAGTAAATAAATTGACCTTGCGGTGAATAAATCGCACAATCTCCGCATGACAAGCGGAGATAAAATCTATATTTGGCAACTTCGAGACTGGCCGCATTGGGCACACGACCCCCGGCGACTGGCACCGCTATTGGCCCAAGTTCATCAGGCGCAGGGACATCTGGCGGGTCGCATGCACGATCTCGGTCTGGACCTGCGCGACCAGGCCGCACTGCGAGTGCTGACCGAAGATGTCGTCAAAACGAACGAGATCGAGGGAGAGCAACTCCATCCTGATGCTGTGCGCTCTTCGGTGGCCCGGCACCTTGGCATCGAGATCGGTGCCTTGGCACCAGCTGACCGGCATGTCGAAGGCGTGGTCGAGATGGTCCTCGACGCCACCCGGCATCACGGCCATTCACTGACTGTCGAGCGCCTGTTCGGCTGGCATGCAGCAATGTTTCCAACCGGCCACAGCGGATTGCGGAAAATCCGCGTCGGCACTTGGCGTGACGATGCACAAGGGCCGATGCAGGTGGTCTCCGGTCCAGTGCATCGGCAAACCGTCCACTACGAGGCACCACCAGCCCGGTTGCTGAACGCTGAAATGTCGGATTTCCTGTTGTGGTTCAACATAGACCAGCAGGAAGATCCGGTGATCAAGGCTGGGCTCGCCCACCTCTGGTTTGTCACGATCCACCCTTTCGAGGACGGTAATGGTCGCATCGGGCGCGCCGTCGGTGACATGGCACTCGCGCGCGCCGAGAACGCCGTCCAACGCTACTACAGCCTGTCGGCGCAGATTCAGCGTGAACGCAAGGCTTACTACGACCAGTTGGAATCCGCGCAAACAGGATCAATGGACGTAACTGAATGGCTGGAGTGGTTCCTTGGTTGCCTGCTGCGCGCGGTGCAGGGTGCGGAGGACACTTTGTCGTCGGTACTGAAAAAAGCCGGCTTCTGGCGGCATTGGTCGGGCACCGCGATGAATGAGCGGCAGATCAAAGTGCTTAACCGGCTGCTCGACGGATTCGACGGCAAACTCAACAGCAGCAAGTGGGCAGCCATCACCAAATGCTCGCAGGACACTGCACTGCGAGATATCACTGACTTGGTTAAGCGCAACGTGCTGATGCGCTCACAGGCCAGCGGACGCAGCACCAGTTATGAACTGAAGCCGCTGGATTGACTGCAAGCGGTTGCAAGCCGCTTGCATTTTTCCATGATGCGGATTCGGTCACCCAGTACTGACTCCCCGATGGCCGACGGGTAAAATTGCGCTCCCTTCAACCGGTCGCAACCCGCCGCAGGTTCAAATCATGGATTTCAAATTCACCCCCGAACAGGAACAGTTCCGCGACGCCGTGCGCGGATTTGCCGAGCGCCATCTGCGCGACGGCGCGCTGAAGCGCGCACACCAGGAAGAGCATCCCTGGGATGTTGCGAAACTGATGGCCGAGCAGGGCCTGATGGGCATCACGATGAAGGAAGAAGACGGCGGCCAGGGCGGCTCGCTGATGGATGCCATCATCGCCATCGAAACGATTGCTTCGGTGTGCCCGCGCAGCGCCGACGTGATCCAGGCCGGCAACTTCGGGCCGGTGCGCGTGCTCGCGGAGTACGGCACCAAGGACCAGAAAAAACGCTACCTCGACAAGATCCTCGCCGGTGAGTCGGTGATCACCGTCGGCATGACCGAGCCGGAAGCCGGCTCCGCGGTGACCGACCTGAAAACCTCGGCCACGCCCGACGGCGAGGGCTACCGCATCAACGGCATAAAAGTTTTTCAAACCCATGCTTCTTACGCCGAGGTCATGCTGACCTATGTGCGCTTCGGCCCCGGCGTCGGTGGCATCGGTTCGGTGCTGATCCCGCGTGATGCCGAAGGTTTTAAACAAGGCGCGCCGGCGAAATTCCTCAACGGCGAGGAGTGGGTGCAGACCTACCTCGACAACGTCTATGTCGGCCCTGAGAACGTGATGCTGAAGGAAGGCGGCTTCAAGAAGCAGATCGCGGGATTCAACGTCGAGCGCATCGGCAACACCGCGCGTTCACTGGCCTTCGGCCGCTATGCCTACAACGTTGCCCGCGAATGGGCGATGCAGCGCAAGCAGTTCGGGCGCCTGCTCTGCGAATTCCAGGGCCTGCAGTGGAAATTCGCCGACATGAAAATGAAGCTCGACGCCGGCCAGCTGCTGCTCTACAAGGCCGCGGTCAACGCCGACAACGGCATTCCCTCGGCCGAGGACACCGCGATTGCCAAGGCTTTCTGCAACCAGGCCGGCTTCGACATCTGCAATGAAGCGATGCAGATCATGGGCGGCATGGGCTACACCGACGAATCACTGGTCGAGTATTGCTTCCGCAAGTGCCGCGGCTGGATGATCGCCGGCGGCTCGATCGAGATCCTGAAAAACCGCATTGCCGAAGGCATTTTCGAGCGCACGTTCTCGCAGCGTCCGCCGAAAAGCTAAACCCCTTTAGCCACAGAGGACACAGAGAGCACAGAGAACTTCAAAACCGCGAGCTTGATCTCCCGGTTTTTCTCTGTGTCCTCTGTGATCTCTGTGGCAAACGCTTTTGACCTTGAATGCCATGTCCACCAACAAACTCTATCAAGCCGTCTTTGACCCCCGCTCCATCGCGCTGATCGGCGCATCGAGCGACGAAAAGAAAAACACCTCGCGCCCGCAGCGCTACCTGAAACGCCATGGTTACACCGGCCAGATCATCCCGGTGAACCCGGGCCGTGACGAGGTCTTCGGCGAAAAGGCTTATCCCGATGTTGCCGCGATTCCTAGCGAGGTTGATCACGCCTTCATCATGGTGCCGGCGAAAGCCGTGCCGGCGGCGCTGAAGCAGTGCGTGGACAAGAAGATTCCGGTGGTCACCATCTACAGCGACGGCTTTGCCGAGACCGGCGAGGCCGGGCGCGCCAAGCAGCAGGAACTGGTGGACATGGTCCGCGGCAGCAGCACGCGCCTGGTCGGGCCCAACTGCATCGGCCTGCTCAGCACGCAGACCCACCTCGCGCTGTCGGTCAACGCGGTACTGGAAAAACTCGACATCACGCCGGGTGGACTGGCCATCGTGTCGCAGTCGGGCAGCATGATGGGCGGCCTGATGTCGCGTGGGCTGGGCCGCGGCGTCGGTTTCTCGAAACTGATCTCGGTGGGCAATGAAGCCGACCTCGGTGTCGGCGAACTTGCCGGCCTGCTGGTTGACGACCCGCATACCGAGGCGATCCTGCTGTTCATGGAAACCATCCGCGACGCTCCGCACCTCGCCGAAGCCGCGCGCCGTGCCTATGCCGCAGCCAAGCCGGTGATCGTCTACAAGCTCGGCCGTTCCGAAGTCGGCCAGGACCTCGCCGCTTCGCATACCGGCGCCATGGCCGGCACCGACGAAGCCGTCGATGCCTTTTTCAAGGCCCACGGCATGTTGCGCGTGGACACGCTGGAAGCACTGTTCGAGCTGCCGGCGCTGGTCAAAGGCCGCAAGCCGAACAAGCAGCACCGCGTCGCCGCGATGACCACCACCGGTGGTGGCGCTGCCTGCGTGGTTGACCGCATCGGCACTTACGGCGTCGATGTCGTCGGCCCCACTGATGCGGTTGTTGATGCACTGGCGCAGAAAAACATCGGCATCAGCAAATCGCGGATCACCGACCTGACGCTGGCCGGTGCCAAAAAGGAAATCTACGGCGGCGTGCTCAATGCGCTGCTCGCTTCCGACCATTGCGACCTGGTGCTGGCGGTTGCCGGCAGCTCGGCACAGTTCCAGCCGCAGATCGCGGTGGAACCGCTGGTTGAAGCCGACCGCCGCGACAAGGCAATCGCCGTGTTCCTCGCCCCGCATGCCGAAGCTTCGCTGAAACTGCTGGCCCAGTCCGGCATTGCCGGCTTCCGCACGCCTGAGTCCTGCGCCGATTCGATCCGCGCCTGGAAACAATGGGTACCGCCAGTCGATATCCCCAAAGCCGACGCTCAGAAGACCGCGGCAGCCGGGGCACTGCTGAAAGCCGCCACCGGCAAACAACTCAATGAGCAGCAGGCCTGTGCCGTATTCGGCGCACTGGGTGTGCCCCAGGCACAGGTTGCGGTGATGGCTGACGCCAACGCCAGGGTCGAGATGACTTATCCGGTGGTGGCGAAGATCCTGTCACCGGACATCGCCCACAAGACTGATGCCGGCGGCGTGGTGCTGAACATCGGCGACGCCGCGCAGCTGAAGCAGGCGGCGGAACATATCTTTACCCGCGTCAAGGAGAAACACCCGCAGGCCAAGCTCAACGGCATCCTGGTGCAACGCATGGAACGCGGCCTGGCCGAAGTCATCGTCGGCTTCAAGCGCGATCCGCAGGTCGGCCCGCTGGTGGTGATCGGCGTCGGCGGCGTGCTCGCCGAAATCTACAAGGACTTCGCGATGCGGCTGGCGCCGGTGACACCGGCCACCGCGCTGCAGATGATCGAGGAGGTGAAGGGCCTGGCGGTGATCCGCGGCTACCGCGGCATGACCAAGGGTGACTGCAAGGCGCTGGCCGAGGCCGTGGCAGCGTTCTCGCAACTGGCAGCCTTCGACGACATCGCCGAGGCCGAAATCAACCCGCTGATCGTCCGCAAGGAAGGTGAAGGCGTGGTCGCGGTGGACGGACTGATCGTCCGCGGCTGAACAGGATTACAGTAACCCCCAACAGCAACGCTACCTTCCGCAAAGATACGGAACCGAGGAGACAACCATGCTGATGCAACAACTCGCCGACTACGCCATCCGCGAACAGACTTCGAAGCTGCCGCCGCAGGTGATCCACCACGCCAAACGTGCAGTGATCGACTGGTATGCCGCGCTGCTGCCGGGCAGCGTGGTCAATCCGGCGAAACTGATGGAAGAGGCTTTTGCCGAGGATCTGGATCGCGGCCGTGCCCGGCTCGCCACCGGCCGCCGCGCGACACTGCGCGCCGCGGCGCTGATCAACGGTGCCGCCTCGCACTCGGTTGAATTTGACGACATCTACCGCGATGCCGGCTACCACCCGGGCAGCCCGACCATCTCCGCGGCACTGGCTGCGGCGCAAGCCAGCGGTGCATCCGGCGACCGCTTCCTGCGCGGCGTCATCGTCGGCTATGAAATCTCCACCCGCATCGGCGAAGCGGTGATGCCCTCGCATTACAAGTACTGGCACACCACCGGCACCGTTGGCGCCTTCGGCGCGGCGGCCGCTGCGGCGACCATCCTCGGCGCCAACAAGGAACAGTTCATGCACGCGATGGCCACCGTCGGCAGCTTCGCTTCCGGCCTGCAGCAGGCCTTCCGCTCGCAGGCGATGACCAAGCCGCTGCACGGCGGCCACGCAGCCGATGCCGGCTGCTGGGCGGCGATGGCGGCGATGAAGGGCCTCACCGGCGCGCTCGACATGCTCGAGGGTGAAGTCGGCTTCGGCAATGCGATGAGCGTGAACCCGGACTGGAGCAAGGCCACCAAAGGTCTGGGCACGGACTACCACATCAACCAGATGACCTTCAAAAACCACGGTTGCTGCGGCCACACCTTCCCGTCGATCGACGGCGCGCTGCACCTGCAGAAGGAACACAAGTTCAGCCACAAGGATGTGAAGCACATCAAGCTGCATACCTACAAGGCCGGCCTCAACATCATCGACAACAACGATCCCGAAGGCGAATACCAGGCCAAGTTCAGCATCCAGTACACCGTTGCCCACGCGCTGGTGCGCGGCAGCGTGCGCCTGAACGCCTTTGACCCCGACCATCTGGGCGACCCGGAAATCCGCGCGCTGCTGAAAAAGATTGAGCCGATCGCCGACCCCGAAATCTCCGCGGGTTATCCGAACCGCCGCGAGTCGCGCGTCGAAATCGAATTGAACGACGGCCGCAAGCTCGAACACTTCCAGCCCTACCGCAAGGGCGATCCGGAGCTGCCGCTGACCGACGAGGAACTGAACGACAAGTTCACCGAACTCGCCGAGCCGGTGATCGGCAAGGCGGCCGCCGCGGCCCTGCTCAAACAGCTGTGGGATACCGAGAAGCTGGCCAACGTCGATTACGACGCCAGCGCCGTTGCAAAACGCGCTGCGGGTTGAGATGCGGCGCTTCGCCGGCTTTGCCTTCTGCGCCGCGCTGCTGCTGCCAACCGCAGCCGTGGCGCAAGCCTATCCGGTCAAGCCGGTGCGGGTGGTGGTGCCTGCCGCGCCCGGCGGCGGCACCGACATCATCGCCCGCAGCATCGCGCCGAAACTGTCGGAGCTGTTCGGCCAGCAGGTGATCATCGAAAACCGGGCCGGCGGCAATACCAATATCGGCACCGAATTCGTTGCGCGTGCAGCCCCTGACGGCTACACGGTGCTGATGGCGAGCACGCCACACGCCATCAACCCCAGCCTGTCGATCAAGCTCAGCTTCGACCCGATCCGCGATTTCACGCCGGTCAGCCTGCTTGCGTCGACGCAAACCGTGTTTGTCGTGCACCCGACGCTGCCGGTGAAAAACATCCGCGAATTCATTGCGCTGGCAAAAACACGCCCCGGCCAGCTCACTGCCGGCACTTCTGCGGGCACCTCGCAGCAGATGGCCGTCGAGCTGTTCAAAACCATGGCGAAAATCGACATCGTCAACGTGCCGTACAAGGGCGGCGGTGCGGCGCTGACCGACACGTTGGCCGGACATGTGCAGTTTCAGGTCAACACGCTGGTCGCGACTCTGCCCTATATCCAGTCCGGCCGGCTGCGCGCGCTGGCCATGTGCGGTGCGCAGCGCTCGCCGGTTATGCCCGAGCTGCCGACGGTCGGCGAAACCCTGAAGGGCTTCGAATCGGCCGGCTGGTATGGCCTGCTTGGCCCGGCCGGGCTGCCCCGCGACGTGGTCACGCGGCTGCAGGGCACATTCCGCAGCGCCCTTTCCGACACCACGACCCGCGAACGGCTGAATGCCCAGGGCGTCGATGTGGTGGCCGGCACGCCAGAGGAACTTGCGGCTTATCTGAATCGCGAGATTCCGAAATGGGCGGCCGTGGTCAAGGCCGCCGGGCTGAAACCCTGAACCGCTTCAGCGCCCGCGTTTGAAGTAGGCCTGGCTGGCCGGGGTGGTGCGCAGCTTTAGACGATGTCTCACCACAAAGGTCTCGATCGCCTTGCGCGCATCGGGCTGGCCGAAGCCGTCCGACACGATATATCCGCCGGGCACCAGTTTCGGATGGAAGTATTCGAGACTGTCCAGCAAAGACTGGTAGGACCTGACGCCAAGGTGCACAAAACGGTAACGCCCCTTCGGCTCGTCGGGCAGACTTCCGGCAATTGCGCCCGCACGGTATTCGATACCCGGATATTCGGCGAGATTCCGCTTTACGGTCGCGAGATCTGCCACGCCGTCTACGGACGATTCGCGCGGGCCGTCAAAGGAATCGAAAATGCGATATCCCCGACCATTGAATGCCGGGTCGGAAAATTTCAGATAACTGCACAACAGATAGGAAGCCAGACCGCGGGAGCAGCCGCATTCCGCCACCAGCCCCGGCAATGACAGCGTCCGCTGGAACAGCTGCATCAGCAGGAACAGCTGCATCCGCCGCGCCAGTGGCGTCAATCGCGATGCCGTGCTGATCATTGCAGCGAAATAGGTCTGTTCAAAACGTTCGTCGCAGCGCGGCGCGCAATCACCGAGATATTGCTTGTAGAACTCGATGGCGCGCTTGTGTTCCTTGCGGTTGAAGGCAATACGCACCAGCGACTGGTAGGCCCACTCGAGCAGCTCGGCAGCCGGTCCCTTGCGCGGCAGCACCCGGATCAGATGCGAAAAAAACGCTTCCAGCTCCGCCGGCTTGAACTGTGCTTCACGCACGCTGAAAAAATCGAGCAGTGCATCACGCAAGGCCGCGCCGTCATGCCTGCCCGCCAGCGCATCGACCGCCTGCACGATCGCAGTGCCGGCTTTGGCCGCAGTCGTTTTCGGTTTTGCCGCCTGCACGAACTGGTGCCGGGTGGTCAGCTGCAAGGGCGTTTTGGCCATCGGTGATGCGGGCGCCTGGCCGTTCTTAGTCAGCCGTGGCGCCCGAGGCCTTGATCACCTTGCCCCATTTGGCGATTTCAGCGGCCAGATAACTCCGCGCCTCGGCACTCGGGGTATGCGCCGTCTCCAACCCTTGCGCTGCAAAGGATTCCTTCACCGCCGGCTGCACCGCGATTTTTGCCAGCTCGGCGTTGAGGCGGGTCACCACCGGAGCCGGTGTTGCCGCGGGCACCACCAGTGCGTACCAGGTGGTGAAGTCGAAGCCGGCCACACCGGACTCGATCATCGTCGGCACTTCCGGAAAAAATGCAGAGCGTTTGACCGTGGTTGCCGCCAGCGCGCGCAGCTTGCCCGCCTTGAGCTGCGGCAGCGCCGAGGCCATGGTCGAGATGATGAATTCGACACGGCCACCCACCAGATCAATCAGCGCCGGGCCCAGCCCCTTGTACGGGATGTGGCTCATTTTGGTGGCGGTGGACAATTGCAACAGTTCGGTGGCGAGGTGCGAAGCAGTGCCGACACCGCCGGAGCCGTAATTCATGCTGCCGGGCCGGGCACGCGCGAGATCCAGCAATTCCCTGACCGTCCTCGCTTTCGAGCCCGGATGCACCACCAGGATGTTCGGCTGGCGGCCGATGATCGATACCGGCGCAAGATCGCGCGCAGTGTTGTAGGGCAGCTTCGGAATCAGCGTGGCATTCACCGCCAGGCTGATGTTGTTGATCAGCAGGGTATGGCCGTCAGCCGGGGCCTTGGCCGTCATGTCGGTGCCCAGTGTGCCGCCGGCACCTCCGCGGTTATCAACAACCACGGTCTGGCCCAGCGCTTCGGCCAGTTTCTGCGCGATGACACGGCCGACGATGTCGTTGCCACCGCCCGGCGGGAAAGGCACGATGAAACGGATCGGGCGTGACGGATAGCTCTCCGCCATTGCCGGTAGTGGCAAAAGCACCGCATTCGCGCAGATCAGGGCAAGCAGTACAGCGCCCGGGGTTTTCATGACGGCATTCCTTGAAAAATCCGCGATCATCGGGCGGTCTCGTTACAGCCCGATGAAAGCGTTGCACGTTATCATGCGCCGGCAATGATGCCCAAGCGTACACCTTTGCTGCAAATAGTCTCCGGCGCCGGCGCCAAGGGACCGGCCTGCTTCGTTGTCGAAACCGGCGGCCCGCGATTGATGCTTGATCTCGGTTACGGCCCGCAGCCGGGGCTGTGGCCTGATGTCAGTGCTGTCGGACCTGTCGATGCGCTGCTGTTGTCACATGGCCATGCCGACCATGCCGGCGGCCTCAAGCTGCGTGCCGCGATCGGCGATCCGCCGCTGTGGGCCAGTGAACCCGTGTTGCGCGGCCTGCCTTCCGGATTGCCATGCCACACACTGCCGCTGCAGGGCAGCAGCGAAGTGCTCGGCATTCCTGTGCGTTGCGGGCGCTCCGGCCACGCCCCCGGCGGCATCTGGATTCATCTCGCCGTCGGTGACGGTCTGCTCTATATGGGCGACAACAGCGTCGAATCGGCGCTGTATGCCTTTGACCCGCCACCACCGGCAGCCACCGTGATCGTTGATGCATCTTATGGCGACTACGACGAAGCACTCGAATCCTGCCAGCGCAATCTCGCACCGGCGGTGGCCCGCGGCTCCCTGCTGCTGCCGGTGCCGGAAACCGGCCGTGGACCCGAAATCGCGTTACATCTTTACCGCGCAGGCGTCACGCCACATCTAAGCAGCGCGATGCGCGAAGCCCTGCTGCGGCTGGCCACGGTTGATCGTGCCGTGCTTTGCGCGGATGTGGCGGAAACCCTGGCGGACATTGCGGCATGTGCTCCGGCCATTGATGTGCCACAGGGCGTGATGCTGGCTGGACGCGCCGATGGCGCGGGCGGTGAGTGTGCGATGCTGCTCGAACGCTGGCGTGCCGCGGCAGAACCGGCGATGGTATTCACCGGCTACCTGCCGCCAGGCACACCTGCTGCCACACTGACAGCGGCCGGCCGCGCGCAATACCAGCGCTGGAATGTGCATCCACGTCTGTCCGACAATGCCGCACTGGTGAAGGCCACAGGTGCACGCACGGTGATCGCCGCTTTTGGTGATGCCCGCCATCGTGACGCCTGGCAGCATGCCTTCGCGCCGGCGCAGCTGTTGCTGCAGGGTCCGGTGCCACTGTGAGCATGGCGATGGACATCCCGCTGCTGGCCGGCCCTTTTGTCTTTTTGCGTCATGGCGAAACCGAACACAACCGCCTGCGCCTGATCGCCGGCTCCCTCGATGTGCCGCTGAATGCCACCGGAATCGCCCAGGCACAGGCCGCAGCCGATAGTCTGCGCGGCAGTGCCATCGATGCGATCTGGGCGAGTCCGTTGCAGCGCGCGCAGGACACTGCACGCTGCGTAGCCGGGGTACTGGGTCTGGACATCACACTGGTCGCGGATCTTGCGGAACGCAACTGGGGCGCCCTGGAAGGTCAAGCGCGGGGGCAGCGGATTCTCGGCGAAACGCCGGCCGGCGCGGAGTCACCGGAAGAATTCCGCGATCGCGTGCTGCGCGGTTTCGGGCAAATCAAGCCCAGCCGGCTGCCGCTGATCGTTGCCCATTCCGGCATCTATCGCGTACTGGGCGACTGGCTGGGCCTGCCGGCACAGGATGCGCCGGTCGCCAACAGCCTGCCGCTGCGGCTGCATCGAGTCCATGGCCGCTGGATCAGCGAAGCACTCTAGCCGCCCGGGATTGGCGCGCTAGAATGCCCCAGTCCGGCGGCGACAACACTGCAGCACAATAACAAGCGCGATTCATCGCAAACCAGCTGCCGCCGTCATCATTGGGAGGAGTACTCGATGGGCAGGACACTGGCAATACTCGCTGCGCTGTTGCTTGCGGCCCCGGCCTGGGCCGCGGAATCGTTCCCGACACGACCGGTGCGCATCGTCGTGCCCTATGCACCCGGCGGCAACGTCGACATTTCGGCGCGCATCATCGCGCCACCGCTGGGCGAGGTGCTGGGCCAGATCATCGTCGTCGATAATCGCCCCGGCGCCGGCGGTAACCTCGGCGCCTCGCTGGTGGCCAAGGCCACGCCCGACGGTTACACCCTGCTCGTCGGCTCCAGCGGGCCGCTGTCGGTGAATCCGGTGATTTTCAAGAGTCTGCCTTACGACTCGTTGAAGGACTTTGCGCCGATCTCGACGGTGCAGGCCGTGCCGCTGGTGATGCTGGCGAGCCCCAAATCCGGCTACAACTCGGTGGCCGACGTGATCACCGCAGCCAAGGCGCGCCAGGGCAAGCTGACCATGGCCTCGGCCGGCATCGGCACCACCAACCATTTTGCGATCGAGCTGTTCGCGCACATGGCCAACGTCAAACTGCTGCATGTGCCGTACAAGGGCAGCGGACCCGCGCTGTCGGAACTGCTCGGCGGCCAGGTTGAGACCATGGTCGATCAGCTGGCCGCCTCGATCGGCCACATCCGCGATGGGCGGCTCAAAGTGCTGGCAGTGACCACGCCGCAGCGCTCGCCAGTGCTGCCGCAGGTGCCGACACTCGACGAACTCGGCTACAAGGGCTACCACGCCGCCACCCTGCTCGGCCTGCTGGCGCCGGCTGCGACACCGAAGCCGGTGGTGGCGAAACTCAACGCCGCGGTGCGCAAGGTGATGGACCAGGCGGCGGTGGCCGAGCGTTTCCGCGGCCTCGGCGCCAGCCCCGGCGCCAGCTCCCCCGAGGAATTCAGCGCGCGCATCCGTGGCGAGCTGCAGCAATGGCAGACGCTGGTGAAACAGGTCAACCTGAAATTCGATTGAACCGGCTGCAGGCGCTCAACCGGCAATGACATAGGCCTGGGCGCAGGCCGTGGTGTGGAGTTGTACACCGGTGCGCGCGCAAAACTCCTCGATGGCACGCCGTGCGCCTGGCCAGGCATAGTCATCCGACAGCAGGATGCCACCCGGCACCAGCCGCGGATAAAAGTATTCGAAGCAGTCGCGTGTCGGCTGGTAGATATCGACATCGACGTGCACAAAGCGGTAGCGGGCCTCGGGCTCATCCGGAAAGGCCTGCGGTATCCAGCCGGGATAGTAGGCAATGCCCGGAAAATCGCTCAAATGCTGCTGGACCAGGGGCAGGGAGGCGGCAAAGGCGCCGGGTTTGGTCATCCGTGCCAGGCGTTTCGCGCCGCTCATGCTCATATCGACCACATCTTCGGGCTGCGGCTCGCTCAGCCCGGCAAAGGAATCGAATATCCGGTAGCCGCCGCCGTCGAATCCGGCATCAGCCGCCCGCAGATAGCTGCAGATCATGTACGACGACAGGCCGCGGTAGCAGCCGCACTCCGCCACCAGGCCCTGCAAGGGCAGGACTTTTTGCAGCAGCCCGACCAGCGCCTGAAAGCGGTCACGGCGCTGCAGCGTGATCGGCCGCGTCTGCGTGGCGATCATCGCCGCGCGATAGCTGCGATCGAACAGTTCGCCGTAGGCCGGCGCGTAATCGTCAACATAGCGGTCGAACAAGGCCATTGCGGCAACCCTGTCGCCCCGCGCCCAGGGCAACTGGATCAGGCGTTCATAAGCCCAGTTCAGGGAGTTATGGTTTTCAGCAAGCCGCGGCAGCCGTTTAATCACGCCCTGGTAAAAGAATTGCTGGTCACCCTCATTAAACGCGGCATGGGTGGCATCGTGAAAGGCGTGGATCTGCCGCCTCAGTTCGCTGGACGGCAGGGTCGTATCGAGCTGGCTGAAAAATTCGGCGATGCGCGGATCCGGTGCCGGAGCGCCCGGTCCGGCGAGGCTTCTGATACTCTTGAACAGCCGCCTGATTTGACCTCCAAAGCCCTGCGACATCTGATTGCTTCCGGGTAATGTTCGGGGAAAAATCGGGAACAGAAAAATTCAAACAACAGACTGGGTCGGCCGGCCGAATTTATCGCCCGCCAACAACACGGTCAAATACGCGGTCAAAAACCCAGGACTCATACACGGCACAAGCCCGGCCATTGAAATTGAAATTCCATCCAAAGGTTATCCCATGAAGACTGCAGAAATTCGCACCACTACAAAACTGCGCCAGCTGCTGGCGCGCCCCGGCTGCATCGTCGCCCCCGGCGTCGCCGACGCCTTCGGCGCGCGGCTGGTGAAAATGGAAGGCTTCGAAGCGGTGTACATGACCGGATTCGGCACCAGCCTGACCCGGCTGGGCATGCCCGATGTCGGCCTGCTCACCGCCGGCGAAATGATCGACAACGCCAGCCGCATCGCTGACGCTTCCGGCCTGCCGGTAGTGGCCGATGCCGACACCGGTTACGGCAACCCGATCAACACCCGGCGCACCATCCGCGACTACGAAAAAGCCGGTGTTGCCGGCGTGCACCTCGAAGACCAGGCCTGGCCCAAGCGTTGCGGCCACCTCGCCGGCAAGCGGGTGATTCCGACCGCGGAAATGGTTGCCAAGATCAAGGCCGCCTGCGACGCGCGTCGCGACGATGATTTTGTGGTGATCACCCGCACCGACGCGATTGCGGTCGAAGGCATGGATGCGGCGCTGGAACGCGGCGAACGTTACCGCGAGGCCGGTGCCGACGTGCTGTTCATCGAAGCACCGGTGGGCCGCGAGCAGGTGGAAATCGTGTCGAAGCGCTTTCAGGGTGTGCCGCTGCTCTACAACATGGCTTCCAGCGGCAAGACGCCGGACCTGGCCGCCGAAGAACTGGGCAAACTCGGTTTCAAGATCGCGATCTATCCGAACTGGATGATGCTCGCGGCGATTCCGGCAATGCAGAACCTGCTGCGCGAACTGAAAAAAACCGGCTCCATCGCCCACATGCGCGACAAGGTCGCCAACTTCAAGCAGTTCACCGACATCGCCGGGCTGCCGGAAATCCAGGAACTGGAAAACCGCTACGGCCTGCCTGAAGACCAGAGAGCCGGGCTGTGACGCACTGTCTTCGTCTCTACAAGGACACGCTGGATCCGCAAAGCACGCTGGCGCTTGACAGCGGCGTGGTGCGCGCGATCTACGTGGTTGCCGGCGGCCTGCGTGCGAGCAGCGAGTTTCTCGATGGCAGCTTCGGCGCCAACAGCGCCTTTCATGCCCGTTCGCCGCTGCAACTGAAGGCGGGGCATCTGGCAACGACGCTGTTGCGCTGGGAGCTTGCGGCTGCGGGCAGCACTCCCGCACCGGCAGGCGGCAGCGGCCTGCGCAGCATGCTGCTGCTCGAAGCCGCAATGACCCTCAACCCGGCGCAACCTTATCTGCTGCGCGGCGACCGCGTCGATTTCCCGCCGGGTGGTGAAGCACTGACGCACACCCACCAGGGTGGCGGCATCCGCTGCCTGCTGTTTGGCGGCATAGCCATCCACACCACCGGCAGCGTGCATCACTACGGTCCGCTCGAACCGTGGTACGAAGCCGGCCCCGATCCGGTGTATGCCGCCGCCGCGAAGAGCGAAGCCTCGGCGTTTGCGCGGGTGATGATCCTGCCGCGCAGCCTGCTCGGCAAATCATCCATCAGTTACGTCAACGCAGAAGATATCGACAAACCCAAAAGCCAGAAGTATCAGGTATTCATCGATACACCGATCGAACTGCCGGGCTGAACATAAAAAAACGGCTCAAAACTGGGAGGAGCATCATGCATCACACATTAAAAAGCATTGTTGCTGCAGCACTCATCATCGCCGGCCCTGCGGTTTTCGCACAAGCTTATCCGGTCAAACCGCTGCGCATCGTGGTGCCCTTCGCGCCCGGAGGCAATGTCGACATCAACGCCCGCGCCATCGCACCGGGCCTCAACGAAATCTTCGGCCAGCAGGTGCTGGTGGAGAACCGCGCCGGTGCCGGCGGCATGATCGGCGGTGAATTTGTTGCCCGCGCGCCGGCCGATGGTTACACGCTGGCGATGGCGTCGAACTCGGTGTACAGCGTCGCGCCGAATGTGTTCAGCAAGCCGCGCTACC
This sequence comes from Burkholderiales bacterium, assembly GCA_019751125.1. Lineage (GTDB taxonomy): Bacteria > Pseudomonadota > Gammaproteobacteria > Burkholderiales > SG8-41. The sequence continues at coordinate 15,297 of JAIENU010000014.1, forward strand.
ACCCGGTCAAGGATTTCGCCGCGATCTCCGGCATCAGCAACGTGCCCTTCGTGATCGTGCTGCACCCCTCGGTTCCGGCGAAAAACCTGAAGGAATTCATCGCGCTGGTGAAAAGCAAACCCGGCCAGATGACCATGGCCACCGCCGGCACCGGCACTTCCAACCATCTTGTCGGCGAACTGTTCCAGATCAGCGCCGGTGTGCGCATGACCGGCGTGCCGTACAAGGGCAGCGGCCCGGCTCTGACCGACCTGATCGGCGGCCAGGTCGATTCGCATGTCGACCAGCTCACGGCCTCGATGGGCTATATCCAGTCGGGACGCATCCGCGCACTGGCGGTGACCACCGACAAACGCGCGCCGCTGTTGCCCAATGTGCCGACACTGGACGAGCAGGGTCTGAAGGGTTTTGATGCCACCACGATCACCGGCCTGCTCGCGCCGGCAGGCACGCCGAAAGAGGTGATCGACCGCGTACACGCTGCGGTGGTCAAAGTCACTTCGCAGCAGGCTATCCGTGACCGTTTTGCAGCGCTGGGCGCGACGACACTCGGCAACTCCCCCGCGGAATTTGCCGACTACATCCGCCAGGACTATGCGAAGTGGCAAAAAGTGGTGGCCGCCGCAAATATCCGCTCAGACTAATTTATCAATAAAACAACGGCTTATGAATCATCCCGCGGCGCGATGGTTACTGCGTCGCGCAGCACTGGCCGCATTCGGCCTGCTGCTCGCGGCACCGCTGGCGGCGCAGACCGACCGGCCGGCGCAGCCTGAACCGGAGAGCGGCCGCAGCGAAAAAACCCTCGCCCGCGCCAAGCAGTACATGGTCGCCGCCGCGCATCCGCTGGCAGTGGATGCCGGACTGCAGATGCTCGCGGCCGGCGGCAGCGCGGTGGATGCGGCCATCGCCGTGCAACTGGTTCTGGCACTGGTCGAGCCGCATGCCTCGGGGCTGGGTGGCGGCGCCTTCCTGCTGCATTACGACAACAGGCACCGCGTGATACGCGCCTATGACGGCCGTGAAACCGCGCCCGCTGCAGCAACGCCGGAACTGTTCATGCGTGAAGGACAGGCGATGAGCTTCCGCGATGCCGTGACCGGCGGCCGCGCCGTCGGCACGCCGGGTGTGCCACGCTTGCTTGAACAGGCGCATCGCCAGCACGGCAAGCTGCCCTGGACGCGGCTGTTCGAGCCGGCGATTACCCTCGCCGAACAGGGTTTTGCGGTGACGCCGCGGCTGCACGCCCTGCTCAGGCGAGACAGCGCGATGGCCGGTGAACCCGCGGCACGCGATTATTTTTTCAACACCGACGGCACACCACGGACGATCGGCAGCACGCTGCGTAATCCGGCACTGGCGGCAACGCTGCGCGCGCTGGCAGCAGGTGGCGCAGATGCCTTTTACCGCGGCGACATCGCGCGCGACATCGCCGCCGCGGTGCGCAACCATCCGCGCAACCCCGGCACGCTGAGCGAAGCCGATCTCGCCGGCTATACCGTGCGCGAAGTCGAGCCCTTGTGCGCTCCGTACCGCAGCTGGCGCGTCTGCGGCATGCCGCCCTCGTCCTCCGGCGGCATCGCGGTGCTGCAGATGCTGGGCCTGCTCGCCGGCCACGAGCTGAAGGCGCTGCGTCCGGATTCCGCCGCAGCCGCGCACCTTTTCGCCGAAGCCGGCCGCCTTGCCTACGCCGACCGCAACCGCTGGGTGGGTGATGACCGCTTTGTCGAGGTGCCGCTGAGCGGCCTGCTTGATCCCGGCTATCTCGCCGCACGCGCGCGGCTGATCCGGCCGGACCGCAGCCTCGGCCGCGCCGAGGCCGGCATGCCGCCGGGCGCCAAGATTGCCCGCGCCGATGATCGCCTCGAGGAAACCGGCGGCACCAGCCACATTGCCGTGGTCGATGCCGCCGGCAACGCCGTGTCGATGACCACCACCATTGAAACCTTTTTCGGCAGCCGGCTGATGGTGCGCGGCTTCCTGCTCAACAACCAGCTCACCGATTTCAATTTCAATCCGGTCGAGGACGGCCGCATCGTGGCCAATGCGGTGGCGCCGGGCAAACGCCCGCGCAGCTCGATGGCGCCCAAGCTGGTGTTCGATGCTGCCGGCGGACTGCATCTGGTGGTAGGCTCGCCGGGCGGCAGCCAGATCATCAATTACGTGGCGCAGACGCTGATCGCAACGCTCGACTGGGGGCTCGACATCCAGGCAGCGATTGCCCTGCCCCATGCCGGCAGCCGCAACGGTCCCACCGAACTCGAACGCGGCACCGCGGCGGAACAACTTGCCGCACCGCTGCGCGCGCTGGGTCACGAAGTGCAGATCACCGACATGACCAGCGGCCTGCACGGCATCCAGCGCAGCGCCGATGGCTGGCAGGGTGGTGCCGATCCGCGCCGCGAGGGACTGGCGAAGGGACGATAGACGCGAGCCGGTGAAATACGGCTGCTGAACAGGAACACTGAAAGAGGATGTTGAAATGGCATTGACGATGTTCGACAAGATCTGGATGAGTCACGTCATCCTTGAGCGTCCGGGTGGTGATGCACTGCTGCACATCGATCGCAACTTCGTGCACGAAGGCTCCTTTCACGCCTTCGGCGCGCTGGCCAAGGACGGCCGCAAGGTGCGCAAGCCGCGGCAGACCTTCGCCGTAGCCGACCACTACGTGCCGACGGTCGGCCGCGAACGCGGCATCGAAGCGGCGGAAGACGAGGATGCGCGCAACATGATCCGCCTGCTCGAGGAAAACTGCCGGGTCAACGACATCGCGCACTTCGGCATCGATGACGAGCGCCAGGGCATCGTGCACGTGATTGGTCCCGAGCTCGGGATCACCCAGCCGGGTCTGACCATCACCTGCGGCGATTCGCACACCTCGACCCACGGCGCACTCGGTGCCTACGCCTTCGGCACCGGCGCCTCGCAGCTGAAACAGATTCTCGCCACGCAATGCCTGTGGCTGAAAAAACCGAAAACCCTGCGCATCACCGTCGACGGCACACTGCACCCTGGCGTCACCGGCAAGGATGTGGTGCTGGCAATCATCGCGAAAATCGGCACCGCCGGCGCCACCGGCCATGTCATCGAATTCGCCGGTTCGGCAATTCGCGGCCTCAGCGTCGAAGGCCGGCTCACCGTGTGCAACATGGCGATTGAAGCCGGCGGCCGCGCCGGCATGATCGCCCCAGACGACAAGGTTTACGACTATCTGCACGGCCGCCCCTATTCTCCGAAAGGCGCCGATTGGGATCGCGCCGTGGCGCAGTGGCGCAGCCTGCCCTCGGATGCCGGCGCGAAGTTCGACCGCGAAGTCACGCTCGACGGCGCGAAACTCGAGCCGATGCTGACCTGGGGTACCAGCCCCGAGGAGGCGCTGCCGGTATCGGGCCGCATCCCCGATCCCAAATCGCTGGGTGATGCCAACCAGCGTGCCCACGCCGAACAGGCGCTGGCCTATATGGATCTGAAGCCGGGCACGCCGCTGACCGACATCAAGATCGATCGCGCCTTCATCGGCAGCTGCACCAACGGCCGCATTGAAGACCTGCGCGCCGCGGCGGTGGTATTAAAAGGCCGCAAGGCGGCAATCCCCGCCTGGGTGTCGCCGGGATCAACCGCGCTGAAAAAACAGGCCGAAGCGGAAGGCCTGGACCGCGTGTTCATCGATGCCGGCGTCGAATGGCGCGCCTCGGGTTGTTCGAGCTGTGCGGCGATGAACGGCGACAAGGTACCGCCAGGCATGCGCAGCGCTTCGACCTCCAACCGCAATTTTGAAGGCCGCCAGGGCAAGGGGGCACGCACCCACCTGATGAGCCCGGCGATGACCGCCGCCGCCATCGTCACCGGCCGTGTCACCGATGTGCGCGCACTGCTTGCCGGGAAATAAGACATGACGCCATTCACCACCCTGACCGCCATCGCCGCACCGATTGAGATGGCCAATATCGACACTGACCGCGTCATCCCCGTGCGCTTCCTGCGCAAGCTGCGCAGTGACAAGGCCGGTTACGAAACCTACCTGTTCCACGACATGCGTTTCGACAATGATGGCCGCGAGAAAAGCGACTTCGTGCTGAACCAGGGGCCGTACCGCAAGGCCGGCATCCTGGTGGCCGGTGCCAATTTCGGCTGCGGCTCTTCGCGCGAAGGCGCGGTCTATGCGCTGCTCGACTACGGCATCCGTGCCGTGATCGCGCCCTCCTTCGGCGACATCCACTACGCCAACGAGCTGCAGAACGGCATGCTGCCGGTGACACTGCCCGAGGAAATCTGCCGCGGGCTGCGCGACCAGCTGCGCGCGAAACCCGGCGCAACACTGTCCATCGACCTGCCGGCGCAGACCGTCACCGACACCGAAGGCACCGCGCACCCTTTCACCATCGACCCGGTGTACAAGGAGCGCCTGCTGAAGGGGCTTGACGACATCGGCCTGGTGCTCGAGAACCGGACCGGCATCGAGCGGTTCGAGCACGACTACCACGCCGCGAGGCCGTGGCTCGCCTGAGGATGCGCTGACATGCTCGTCAACAGCGTTGCGTACAAGGACGGCCGCAAGATCGCCGATGTGCCGCACGAGGAGATTCGTGCCTACCTCGCGCGCCCGGACTGCATCGTCTGGGTGGCCGTTCGCGACCCCGAGCCGCATGAGCTGGCGCAGCTCGAAGAGGAGTTCGACCTGCACCCGCTGGCGGTGGAAGACGCCCGCCACGGCCACCAGCGCCCGAAGTTCGAGGAATACGGCGACGAGCTGTTCTTCGTGCTGCACATGATCGAACCCGACGGTGATGACCTGCGTGTCGGGGAAGTCGATATTTTCGTGGCCAGGAATTACGTGTTGAGCGTGCGCAGCCGCAGCGAGCGCAATTTCCAGGACGTGCGTACGCGCTGCGAGCGCGAACCCGAACTGATGCAGCACGGCACCGGTTACATCCTCTACGCGCTGATGGACGCCGTGGTCGATCGTTACTTCCCGATCCTTGATGACATCGAAACCCGCCTCGAAACCATCGAGGACCAGATCTTTGCCGGCACCTCGCCGCGCGCCAACATCGAGGCGCTGTACGACCTGAAACAGAAGCTGATGACGCTCAAGCACGCCACCGCGCCGCTGCTCGAAGCGGTCAGCAAACTGTACGGCGGCCGCGTGCCGCAGATCTGCTCGGGGCTCAG
>JAIENU010000039.1 GCA_019751125.1 Burkholderiales bacterium
TAAACGGCAATCCGCCGGGTCACCGCGCGGCTGTTGCCGAAGCACGGGACATACACCGAATGGGTGCCGGGACCGCCCGCAATGATCAACTGGATGTCATCTGGCTGCGGCGAGATCGGCAGCAGTGTTTCAGGCATCAGCTCGCCGAGCTCAGGGGTGCGCGAAGCCCGTGCGCGGTCGATCTCCTTCACGCTCAGCTGCTTCACCGCCATTTTCGAGCGCTGCCACAGCTCGCGCTTGACGCGCGCCTTGTCCCAGCCTTCCCGCTTGAAGATGTCGGCGTGCTCACTGCCGAGGATCAGCCACGGTTCGCCGCCATGCACATATTCATTGCTTGGCGGATGAATCATCGTTTCGGCGATCACCCGCGCCAGCTCATCGGCCGCCTTGGCATGAGTGTTCATGTTCATCGTGCCTTCGGCGCCAACCACCGTCACCGTGCTGTCGCCGGCGGCAAAACCGCGCTCCACATGCAACGGCTGCCAGGGGTGATCGGCTTCATTCTCGGCGCAGCAGAAGGTGAACTTGCCCGGCTGGCCATGTGTGGCACGGTCCATCTCGCCCGGTAGCGCACCGCCGACATTTTGCAGGATCAGCCGCATCGCGCGGCCCAGCGTGGCATTGGCCCAGTCACCCTGGCCGATGCAGTTGAAGCCGGCGCTGACGCCGAGCTTTGCCGCCAGCGGCCCGTTGAGTACCAGCCACACCGCCACCGGATTGGTGGTGGCCTGGATCGCCTGCAGGTTGAAGGCGGGATCAGCCACCGCTTCGGTCGCGGCAATCAGCACCGGCAGTACTTCCGGATCGCAGCCCGCCATCACCGCGTTGACGGCGATGCGCTCCACCGTTGCCGCACCATAAGCCGGCGCAACACGCGCAATCACTTCATGGCGGCCGCGGCGGCTGTGCTCGAGCATGCGTTCGACCCGCGCCGCGGTCGGCGGCACGATCGGCAGGCCGTCGCTCCAGCGGCGTTCGCGATACAGGCGGTTGATCGCATCGAGGTCGTCCGCCGACTCGATCATCGGCGCTGCATCAGGCGCAGTCATGTTTTTTCTCCAGCCAACAACTTTGCGATGTCATCGACACATTGCTCGGCAATCCTGCGCACATCCTCGCGCGTGCGTCCGCCGAAAGGATGCGGAATGATCGCGATCGGCAGCGCGGCGTTGCCCAGCGCACGCGCCTGCGCGCGGCCCAGCGTCTGGAAGGCAGTGGAGCAGACCGTCACCGCGGCCTTGCCCTGCTTCGTCACTTCGATACTGTCGTGGACACTCCACGACGAACAGGACCCTCAGTCGCCGGAGCCGGCGATGACGACATCACATTCTCCGCTGAGCGCGGTGATCACCGCCGGATCTGCGGGTATCGAAGCCGAGGTCTTGCGCTGCTTCACCACACGCGCCACGCCATAGCGGCTTTGCAGCAGCTCGGCGAGGTCATCCACGAGGTGGCGGAAATTCGGCTTGGCGTTGTCGATGAAACCGACCACCGCGCCGGAGAGATTCAGGCCGCGTTGCGCGGGTTTCGCAGCCGCCTCGCCACGCGGCGCCGTCGGGTCATAGAGCCGTATCGTTGCTGTCATGTTGATTACTCACAAGTAATTGTTTTAATTGAATAATTTATTCCAGCCGGATATTCGCCTGCCGCACCAGCGTGACCCAGGTCTTGATCTCGCTGGCGATGAAGGCCTGCAACTCCTGCGGCGTGCCGCCGATCGGCGTCGCACCGAGCCCGAGCAGTTGTTCGCGCAGCTGCGGCGCGGCCAGTGCCCGCACCGTATCGCCATGCACGCGCTGGATGATCGCCTGCGGTGTGCGCGCCGGCGCGAGCAGCGCGTACCACAAGGTCGATTGATAACCGGGCACGGTCTCCGCCAGCGCCGGCACATCGGGATAGGCCGGCGAGCGCTTCAGGCTGGTCATCGCCAGCGCGCGCAGCCGCCCCGCCTTCACATGCGGCATCGACGGCAGCGGGCTGGTGCAGATGAACGGCACCTGGCCCGACACCACATCAACCAGCGCCGGACCTGCACCCTTGTATGGAATATGGGTGAAGCGTACACCGGCCAGCGACTGCAGCAGTTCCACCGACATGTGGCCGCCGGTGCCGGGACCGGATGATGCGTAATTGATCCTGCCCGGCTGCGCCTTCGCCGCGGCAATCAGTTCGCTGATGTTGGTGACTTTCAGATTGGGATGCGCGACAAACACCAGCGGCGATTCGGCGACCAGGCTGATCGGCGCAAAATCGCGCAGCGTGTCATAGGGCAGATTGTTGCGCAGCGCCGGATTGATCGAATGCGTGGCGCTGGCAAGGAACAGCGTGTAGCCATCAGCCGGGGCAGTGGCCGTGATCTGCGTGGCGATGACCTGCCCGCCGCCACCTCGGTTGTCATTGACCACCTGCTGGCCGAAAGCCTGCGACAGGCTGTTCGCCAGCATGCGGCCGACGATGTCGCCGGCACCACCCGGCGGATAGGGAATGATCAGCCGCACCGGCCGCTGCGGCCATTGCTGTTGCGCGGCAGTGGCTATCGCCGGAACTGCCAGCGCCACCGCGGTCAGTATCAGATGAATCGTTCTCGTCAGGCTTTGCATCGCCGCCTCCTCGCATTCTTATGCCATTGATGTTACTCCCGGCTGTAAGCCGCGGCAGCAGCACAGTTACGATATGGACTGAACGGGTTAAACTGCGCAGCCTGTTCCACAACACCACAATTCCATAGCGGAGTTTTCCATGAGCGCCTATCCCAACCACACCAAACAGCAGCTCGCCGCCGGCAAACTCGCCATCGGCATGGGCCTTCGTCTCGCGCGCAGCGTCGACATCGCGACCATCGGCAAGACCTGCGGCTACGACTGGCTGTTCATCGACATGGAACACAACTCGATGGACGTCGATACCGCGGCGCAGATCTCGATGGCTTCGCTGGCCGTGGGCATCACCCCGATCGTGCGCGTACCGGGCAAGGAGCATTTCCACGCCTCGCGCCTGCTCGACGCCGGCGCGCAGGGCATCGTGGTGCCGCATGTCGACACCATCGAGGAAGCCAAACGCGCCGTTGCCTACTGCAAATACCCGCCGGTGGGCCATCGCTCGGTGATGGGCGTGCTGCCGCAGTTCGGCTACCGCAGCCTGCCGGTGGCGGAATCGACCCCGATCGCCAACGCCCAGACCATGGTGGTGATCATGCTCGAAACACCGGAAGCCATCACCAAGGCCGATGAATTTGCCGCAGTGCCCGGCATCGATTCCATCCTGATCGGCACCAACGATCTGTGCGCCGAGATGGGCATCCCAGGCCAGTTCTCCGATCCGCGCATCGAGGAGGCCTATCGCAAGGTCATCGCCGCCTGCCGCAAGAACAACATCCACCCCGGCATGGGCGGCGTGTATGAGCCCAAGCTGATGGAAAAATACATCGGCATGGGCATGCGCTTCATCCTCTCCGGCGGCGACATGGGTTTCCTGATGGCCGGTGCACGTGAGCGCGCGAATTTCCTGCACGGCCTGAAACTCTAAACACCGGAGAACAAGACAACATGGTCCGCATCGTCGATGTCCGCGAGGTCACCAAACCGATCTCCTCGCCCATCCGCAACGCCTATATCGACTTCACCAAAATGACCACCAGCCTGGTTGCGGTGGTCACCGACGTCAAGGTGGATGGCCGCACCGTGGTCGGTTACGGCTTCAACTCCAATGGCCGCTACGGCCAGGGCGGCCTGATCCGCGAGCGTTTCGCGCCGCGCCTGCTCGAAGCCGATCCGAAATCGCTGCTCAACGATACCGGCGACAACATCGACCCCGACCGCGCCTGGGCGGCGATGATGCAGAACGAGAAACCCGGCGGCCACGGCGAGCGTTCGGTGGCCGTGGGCACCATCGACATGGCGATCTGGGATGCCGCGGCGAAGATCACAAAAAAACCGCTGTTCCGCTGGCTCGCCGAACGCCACGGCGTTGAGGCCAACCCGAAGGTCTTCGTCTATGCCGCTGGCGGTTACTACTATCCCGGCAAGGATCTCAATGCCCTGCGCGCCGAGATGCGCGGCTACCTCGACCGCGGCTACAGCGTGGTCAAGATGAAAATCGGCGGTGCCGATCTGGTCGAAGACCGCCGCCGCATCGAAGCCGTACTCGCCGAGATCGGCAAGGATGCCAAACTGGCGGTCGATGCCAACGGCCGCTTTGATCTGGAAACCGCCATCGCCTACGCCAAGGCGCTGCGCGAATACCCGCTGTTCTGGTACGAGGAAGCCGGCGACCCGCTGGACTTCGCGCTGCAGTCCGCACTCGCCGGGTTCTACCCCGGCCCGATGGCCACCGGCGAAAACCTGTTCAGCCACCAGGATGCGCGCAACCTGCTGCGCTACGGCGGCATGCGCCCGGACCGCGACTGGCTGCAGTTCGACTGCGCGCTGTCCTACGGCCTCTGCGAATACCAGCGCACGCTGAAAGAACTGAAGATCGCCGGCTGGTCCCCCTCACGCTGCGTGCCGCACGGCGGCCACCAGATGTCGCTGAATATCGCCGCTGGCCTCGGCCTCGGCGGCAACGAAAGTTATCCCGACCTGTTCCAGCCCTACGGCGGATTCCCGGATGGCGTGCGTGTCGAGAACAGCATCATCACCATGCCCGACCTGCCGGGCATCGGTTTCGAAGGCAAATCGGACCTGATCAAGGTGATGCGCGAACTGGCACAATAAGCAGGTTGCAATGAACAGTGATGCGTAGGGCGGATGCGCCCGAAGGAAGTCCTCTTGGGGGAAGGCGCCAAGCGCCGTTATCCGCCGTATGAATAAGTAACGACAGCATCACATGCGGCGGATGGCACCGCTTCGCGGCTTATCCGCCCTACGACGGCAGGTCAATTTCCTTGCAAGTCGGGAACCCCAACACCCCGTTGTGCGCAAACACATAGCAGCTGTTGCGCCCGAGGTCGCCGGTGACGACGACATGAAAATCCTCGGGCCGCCACACCAGCGGCACCATGCGCTCCGGATCATCGGACTCGTGGAACACCTGCGGGATGCGTCCGGCCCTGTGTTCCTCGGCGAGGTTCCAGGTCGGCTTCTGCGTCCAGTCGCGCAGCATGCGTTCGAACTCGCGTGCAGGCATGCGCGCCCGCTCGAACAGCGCCTGCTTGAAGCGCGCCTTCGACCAGCCGCCCTTGGCGATGGTCTCGGCAAGAATCGGTGACAGCAGCACCAGCGGGCGCAGCGTGTCGTAACCCTGCCCCACCGAGAACATGATCTGCCAGGAATACTGGCGGGCCACCGCGTCGGCGATGTACGGCAGCAGTTCTGCCGGTGTCGAGCCGGACACCGAAGAGATGTGGTTGCCGCCGGTGTAACGCGCGATGGTCAGCGCGCTCTGGCCTGCCGCAACGCCGAAATCGGCGGCATGCGGCGTCCAGCCGATGTTCGCAACCACGTCTTCGTTCTCGGCGATGACCACGCGCCAGGTGTTGCCGAAGGTCGCCTTGTCATTCTGGTGCGGTAAAAATCCCGCCAGGTTGCGCAGGCACAGCCGCCAGAAGCGGCCGACCGTGGTGTTGGCCTGGAAGCCGTCGCGCATCACGCCCTGGGTGTAATTGAAGCCGAGCTGCTTGATCACCGGACCGTTGAGGATCATCAGGTTCTCGCCGCCGGGCGTGTTGCCGCTGTGCTCGACACCGTAGCCGTGATCAGCCATCGCCTCCACCGCCGCCACCAGCACCGGCATGTATTCGGGCCGGCAGCCGGCCATCACGCCGTTGACGGCGACACTCCACACAGTGGCGGCGCGGTTGTCGGGCAGCATCACCCCGAGCACTTCATCCGCTTTGCGCTGCGTGTGTTTGAGAAAGGTCTCGACCTTGGCCACGGTCGGCGGCACCACCGGCAGGCCGTCGGACAGCTCGTGCTTCAGGAAATACTCGTTGACCTCCTCGAAGCTGCCGCGGCAGACCACGTCGCGCGGGCCGGGCTCGCCACCAACCGTCGCCATCGCCGGCATCTCGGTCAGGCAGCGGATCACGCCTTCGAGCGTCAGCTCGCGCACGTTCTGCTGCAGCTCTTCCTTGCTCTGCAGGCCGGGATGGCCGCGCACCCGCGCCACCGCGATGTTGGGATAACCCAGCCCCTGCGACGCGGCCTTGGCCAGCGTCGCAAAACTTTCACAAACCAGAGTGGCCGAGGGAATGCCGGCGGTCTCGGCTGCCACACTCGCCCGCAACACGGCGGGCGTGCAGCTGCCTCAACAACCCATCCCGGAGACGACGGCGTCGGCTCCGAGTTCACGCAATTTGGCAGGCAGGTTGGCGACCACGGCGCGCTCGTCGCTGCCGTGGGTGTTGCCGAACACATCCCAGTGCAGGAATTTCACGCCGGGATAACGCGCGCGCAGGCTCTCCTCGAGCTGCTCGAACACTTCGTTGCCGCGGAACACATAGTCCCAGACCCAGGCAATGGTTTTGCCTTCAAAGGTATCAAGACGTTTCGCCAGCGGTTTGACCTTGGCCTGGCGCGGGCCGCGCGGCCACAGGGCTTCGTAGTGGTTTTCAGACATGGTATTGATTCAGCAATGAAATCGAGAAATACACTCGACGGGACCGGCAGGATAACGGAGTATTCGGGCTCAGCCTAGCAACCCGGCCCCGCGTTCCGCGATACGGACATCCAGCAATACATTCGGCATCACCCGGAGATTTCACCATGACCACCCAGTTTTCCGACAAGACCGCCATCGTCACCGGCAGCGCCACCGGCATCGGCGCGGCCATTGCCCACCGCCTCGCCGCCGCCGGCGCCAGCGTGATGCTGGCCGACAAACACGAAGAAGCCGTACACGCCGTATGCGCCGAGATCACCGCCGCCGGCGGCCGTGCCGCAGCCTGCCGCGTCGACATCCGCATCCCCGAGGAAGTGCAGGCGATGCTCGACTACTCGCGTGACACCTTCGGCCCGGCCAACATCCTGATCAACAATGCCGGCCTCGGCTCGCAGAAACATTTCCTCGAAACGCCGCTCACCACGCTGCAGCAGATGCTTGAGGTCAATGTCGTCGGCACCTTCCTCTGCGCGCAGGCGGCGGCACACGACATGATCGAAATGGGCGGCGGCCGCATCGTCAATTTCTCGTCACACTCCGGCCTGCTCGGCAGCAGCGGCCGTGCCGCCTACGCCGCCTCCAAGGGCGGCATCATCGCGATGACCCGCGCGATGGCGGTGGACCTCGCCCAGTACAACATCACGGTCAACGCCGTGGCACCAGGCCCGATCGACGTGCAGCGCAACCGCGACCAGCACTCCGACGAGCGGCGTGATGCCTGGCACCGCGCGATACCGCTGGGGCGTTATGGTGAGCCCGATGAAGTGGCAGCCGTTGCAGTGTTTCTCGCCTCCGAGGACGCGAGCTATGTCAACGGACAGACGATTTCAGTGGATGGCGGCTTCACCGCCGCGGGGCTGCGCGTCAAGCAGCTGTAAGCCGTACGACTCAGGCGTTGCCGACTGCGCCAGCGTCGCGCTCGCAATGTTCAGCCGCAGCCAGCGCATTGGCAGCCAGCGCTGTCGCCAGCTCCTGCCCCACCTGATAAGGCGCATGCAGCATCGCCGTACGCACGGCCAGTGCCATCGCCAGCGCCTGCATCACATCGCCATTCGAGGTGTTGCCCAGCACCCGCAGCTCACGGTCCAGTGTGCCGAGCACGGCGTTCAGCAGCTGCGACACCCGCATCGCTGATTGCGTCTCGGCATGCAGCGGAAATTCGAAGGCAATCTTTTCGCCGGTGGCGGTGGTGACGTCGTAGGGTAGTGTCTGCGCCATGAGATTCTCCGGAGAACCGATCAATGATCATGGTAGCAGGTAATAAAAAACGGCCCCGGGCGAGGCCGTTGTTGAACTGGCGGAGAGGGTGGGATTGTGCGGGTCTCGCCTTAAGGCGATCCCGTCATCCCGCGCTCTTGCGCGGGACCGCCGCGCTTCGCACGGCGTCCTGCGCGACACGCCCCGCGTGTCGCTGGTCGAACCCGGTGGTTTCGTCCACACACCCCTACCCCCAAAACAAAAAAGGCCCCGTTGGGGCCATTTTTGTTTTGGCGGAGAGGGTGGGATTCGAACCCACGGTACCCTTGCGGGTACTCCGGTTTTCGAGACCGGTACATTCAACCACTCTGCCACCTCTCCTGAAACTTGGTTGCACCTGTGGCAAGGGCGCGGATTTTACCAGCCTTAGCGGGCCGGCTCCAGCGCCTTGACTCCGCCCATATAGGGCTGCAGGGCGGCCGGGATGTCCACCCCGCCGTCGGCACGCTGGTAGTTCTCGAGCACGGCGACCAGAGTGCGGCCGACCGCGAGGCCGGAACCGTTGAGGGTGTGCACCAGCTCGGGCTTGTTCTTGTCGTTGCGGAAGCGCGCCTGCATGCGCCGCGCCTGGAAGGCCTCGAAGTTGGAGCAGGATGAAATCTCGCGGTAGGCGCTCTGCCCCGGCAGCCAGACTTCGATGTCATAGGTCTTGGCCGAGGAGAAGCCCATGTCGCCGGTGCACAGGGTCATGGTGCGGTACGGAAGTTCGAGCCGCTTCAGGATCACCTCGGCATGCGCCGTCAGTTGTTCATGGCCTTCCGCCGATTGATCGGGCCGCACGATCTGCACCAGCTCCACCTTGTCGAACTGGTGCTGGCGGATCATGCCGCGGGTGTCCTTGCCGTACGAACCCGCCTCGCTGCGGAAACAGGGGGTGTGGCAGACGAACTTGAGCGGCATTTCATCGAGCGCAAGAATCTGGTCCCTGACGAAGTTGGTCACCGGATACTCGGCGGTCGGGATCAGATAAAGATCACGGCCCTCGATCTTGAACAGGTCATCCTTGAATTTGGCGAGGCTGGATACACCGTTGGCGCATTCACCACTGACCATATAGGGCGCGTACACCTCGGTATAGCCATGCTCCCGGGTATGGATGTCGAGCATGAACTGCGCGAGCGCACGGTGCAGCCGGGCCACACCGCCCCTCAGCACCGAGAAGCGCGCGCCGGAGATTTTGCCGGCGGTGTCGAAGTCCAGCCCGCCGAGCGCGGCGCCCACATCGACGTGGTCCTTCGCCTGGAAATCAAACTGGCGCGGCGTGCCGACACGCCGGACCTCGACATTGTCGTCCGCGGATTTGCCGGCAGGCACCGACTCCTGCGGCAGATTGGGGATCACCATCAGGAAGTCGTTGAGCTGCTGCTGCACGGCTTCGAGTTTGGTTTCGAGTGACTTCAGCTGCTCGGCCTGGGCATTGACCTCGGCCATCAGCGCCGAGGCGTCTTCCTTTTTCGCCTTGAGCTGGCCGATCTGCTTGGACAGCGCGTTGCGCCTGGCCTGCAAGTCCTGGGTTTCGGTCTGGATCGCCTTGCGCTCATTTTCGAGGGTGGCGAACTGCGCGGTGTCGAGGCTGTAGCCGCGGTCGGCCAGGCGGCGCGCGACGGCGTCGATGTCGCTGCGGAGGAGCTGGATGTCTAGCATTGCTTTGGGTGTCCGGAATGGCGGTGCCGCAATTCTGCCCCGGCGCCGGACCGGTCGATGGATTGAAAAGAGCCGACATTATCGTTGACTTCGCCAATCCTTGACACCCCGGAAGCCGCCCTCCTACAGTCGGCCCTCCCTTAACAAGCCCTGAGCACCGAGAACGCCATGTCCGACACCCGCAGCCCCAACATCCCCGGCTTCCGGCCGGCCACCCGCAAGCCGCAGACCCGTTTTCCGGCCGGTGCCACTGACTGCCATGCCCATGTTTTCGGACCGCAGGACCGTTTTCCGTACCTGCCGCAGGCCGCCTATATCGCGCCGGATGCGCTGACCACCGACTACGTGGCGATGCTGAAGAACAACGGCTGCGACCGCGGCGTGCTGGTGCAGCCCAGCGTCTACGGCACCGACAACAGCTGCATGGTCGATGCGCTGCGCTCGGGCCTGCATCAGCTGCGCGGCATCGCGGTGGTGGCCGCCGATGTGTCGGACCGTGAACTGGAAGACCTGCACTCGGCCGGCGTGCGGGGTGTGCGCATCAACCTCGCTTCGGAGACCGAAGGCCTGACGCTCGCGGATGGTGTGCGCCTCGCGCCGCGGCTGAAAGCGCTGGGCTGGCATCTGCAGTTTTACCTCGACATGCCGAAGATGCCGGAGGCCGAGGAGAAACTGTCGCAGCTGAAGATCAACATCGTGATCGACCACTTTGCGCGCTGCCCCGCCGCCGATGGCGTCACGGCGGCGCCGTTTCAGTCACTGCTGCGCCTGGTCAGCCGCGACAACTGCTGGGCCAAGATCATGGGGCCGTACTTCGTATCACAGAACGCGCCGCTGTATCCGGAAGTCACGCCGCTGGCGCGGGCGATGGTGGCTGCGGCGCCGGATCGTATTGTCTGGGGTACTGACTGGCCGCATCCCGGTGCACGTGCGCTGATGCCCGAGGATGATGTGCTGGCCGACCTGCTGGCACAGTGGGTGCCGGATGAACAGCAGCGGCACAAGGTGCTGGTGGACAATCCGGCGCGGCTCTACGGCTTCTGAGTCCTGCAGCCTCGCTTTGCAGATTAAAAAATATTCAATAAAAACAATGAGTTATTGAATATCTTCAGTTACGAATTGCCACTCCCGCCGCCATGTTCGCGGTCGAGCTGGCGCAGATGCTCGAGCTTGTCGGCGATCTTCGCTTCGAGTCCGCGGTCAGTCGGTTCGTATAGATCCGGCGGCTTCATGCCGTCGGGCAGGTAGTTCTCCCCGGCGGCGTAGGCACCGGGCTCGTCGTGGGCATAACGGTATTCGCGGCCGTAGCCCAGTTCCTTCATCAGCTTGGTCGGCGCGTTGCGCAAATGCTCCGGCACCGGACGCGAGGCATCGTTGCGCACCAGATCCTTGGCCCGGTTCCATGCCATGTAGGCGGCGTTGCTCTTCGGTGCAACGGCGAGATACAGCACCGCCTGTGCCAGCGCAAGTTCGCCTTCGGGCGAACCGAGGCGTTCATAGGTTTCACAGGCATCGAGCGTGATGCGCAGCGCACGCGGATCGGCGAGCCCGATGTCTTCAACGGCCATACGAATCAGCCGGCGCCCGACATACAGCGGATCGGCGCCGCCATCTAGCATGCGTGTCATCCAGTACAGCGCGGCATCCGGTGCCGAACCGCGCACCGACTTGTGCAGCGCCGAGATCTGGTCATAGAAGGCATCACCGCCCTTGTCGAAACGGCGCAGGCTCTGTGTCAGCGTTTGCTTGACGAAGGCTTCATCGACCTCTTTGCGCCGGCTCTGTGTGGCCGCGGTGGCCACCTGCTCCACCATGTTCAGCAGGCGCCGCGCATCGCCGTCGGCATAGGCCACCAGACTGGCCAGCGCCTCCGGCGATAAATCCAATGGAAACAATGACTTATCTATTGCGTGCCGGACCAGCCCGGCGAGGTCCTCGGCGGTCAGCGGCTGCAGCACATAGACCGCGGCGCGCGACAGCAGCGCGCTGTTGACCTCGAAGGACGGGTTCTCGGTGGTGGCGCCGATGAAGGTGATCAGGCCCTGCTCGACGAAGGGCAGGAAGGCATCCTGCTGCGATTTGTTGAAGCGGTGTACTTCATCGACAAACAGGATGGTGCGGCGGCCGGACTGCTGCAGCACGATCTCGGCGCGCGCCACGGCTTCACGGATTTCCTTGACGCCGGCGAGCACGGCGGAAATGGCGATGAACTCGGCATCGAAGGACTGCGCCATCAAGCGCGCCAGCGTGGTCTTGCCGACACCCGGCGGGCCCCACAGGATCATCGAATGCGGTTTGCCGGCCTCGAAGGCGAGGCGCAGCGGCTTGCCGGGCCCGAGCAGGTGTTGCTGCCCCGCGACTTCATCGATGGTGCGCGGCCGCATGCGCTCGGCGAGCGGCGCGTCGGGCTCGCGCTTGGTGTCACCTTTCGCGAACAGATCGTTCACGCGTGTGTCCCGTGACCGGTTATTCGGTAATCACGTCAGCGCCCTTGGGCGGCGTGAAGCGGAACACTTCGGCAGACAGCTTCGGATTACGCTCGACATCGGCAAAGGTGATCACCGTGACCTGGCCGAACTGGTCGCGCAGTTCCATCGCCTCCAGTCCCGACTTGCCGAAACCCATGCGCACACGCTCGAATATCGTGTCGCGGTTTTTCGGCACGGCCTCGAGCCAGTCCAGCCCCTTCTCCGAAGAGACGTTCTTCAGCGTGAAATCGCGCTCAAGCTCATTACTGCCGGCGAGCAGCGCTGCCGGGCTGGCACCCAGCGCACGATCAAGCTTGCGCACGGTGACCTGGTTGAGGTCCTTGTCGTGGATCCACAGCCGCGTGCCGTCGCCGACGATCACCTGCTCATAGGGTTTCTGGTAATCCCAGCGGAATTTTCCGGGCCGCGAAAACTGCATCACACCCTGCGCCTGCTGCAGCGGCTTTAGATTCTTGTCGAGCACCATCTGCGCAAAGCGCGCGCGCACGGTCTGGGTCTGGCCAAGGAAGGTTTTCAGCGCCTCGGTAGCCGAAGCCGCGGCCACCGTCGGAACAAGCAGACACAGCAATGCCAGCAGGCGGATCATGGTGCTCGGCGGATGCGTTCGATGTTGGCGATGCGCCCGGAGCGCAGCGTGACCGTGGTCAGGTGCGGATTGGCCTGGGTCGGGTAGTAGTAGAAGGTCTTCACGCCGTCGCGGGGATTGTCGAAGGACTGGTGGTCCGGCCGGCCGGCGCGCAGCACCAGTTCGCCCTCGGTCATGCCGTGCTCAAGGCGGATGTAAACGTCAAAAGCCATGCCGCGCGGCGCATCCGTATTGGCATGGGCGGCATTGGCCGGCAGGGCACCGGCCAGCGCGAGCAGGATCAGGAGTATCGGGAATTTGTGCATATCAGTGGAAACGCTCAACTGGGATCGGCGTTTACCGCAAAGGTTCAATCCGGCTCGGATGCGCTGGCCGGCGCCAGCACTTCACGATTGCCATTGGATTGCATCGGCGACACCAGGCCTGAACGCTCCATCTGCTCGATCAGCCGCGCCGCACGGTTGTAGCCGATGCGCAGGTGGCGCTGCACCAGCGAGATCGACGGCCGCCGTGTTTTCAGCACCACCGCAACGGCCTGGTCGTACAGCGGATCGGCTTCGCCGTCACCACCACCCTCGCCACCGTCAATCGCGCCTTCAGAGGCCGCTTCGGGACTTTCCAGCACGGCTTCGACATATTGCGGCTTGGCCAGGCTCTTCAAATGCTCGACGACTTTATGCACTTCCTGATCATCGACAAAGGCGCCGTGCACACGCTGGGTATAACCCTGGCCCGGCGGCAGGAACAGCATGTCGCCCTGCCCCAGCAATGCCTCCGCGCCCATCTGGTCAAGGATGGTGCGCGAATCGACCTTGGCTGAGACCTGGAAGGCAATCCGCGTCGGAATGTTGGCCTTGATCAGGCCGGTGATCACATCGACCGAGGGCCGCTGCGTGGCAAGGATCAGGTGGATGCCGGCGGCGCGCGCCTTCTGCGCGAGACGCGCGATCAGCTCCTCGACCTTCTTGCCGACGACCATCATCAGGTCGGCCAGTTCGTCGATCACCACCACGATCAGCGACATCTCGACCAGCGGCACCGGATTCTCCGGCGTCGAGCTGATCGGGTTGTTGAGCGGTGCTTTTTTCTTGATCGCGTCGCGCACCTTTTGGTTGAAGCCGGCCAGGTTGCGCACGCCCAGCGCCGACATCAGTTTGTAGCGGCGCTCCATTTCGCCGACACACCAGTTCAGCGCGTTCGAGGCATGGCGCATGTCGGTCACCACCGGCGCCAGCAGGTGCGGGATGCCCTCGTACACCGAGAGCTCGAGCATTTTCGGATCGACCAGGATCAGGCGCACCTGGGAGGGCGGCGCCTTGTAGACCAGCGACAGGATCATCGCGTTGATGCCCACCGATTTGCCGGAACCGGTGGTGCCGGCAACCAGCAGGTGCGGCATCCGCGCCAGGTCGGCGACGATGGGATGGCCCGCGATGTCCTTGCCCAGCGCCATGGTCAGCGGCGAAGTCATGTCGGCATAGACCTGGGAACTGAGGATTTCCGACAACCGCACCATCTGCCGCTTGGGATTTGGAATCTCCAGCCCCATGCAGCTCTTGCCGGGGATGGTTTCCACGACGCGGATGCTCATCACCGACAAGGCACGCGCAAGATCCTTCACCAGGTTGATGATCTGGCTGCCTTTCACACCAACCGCGGGCTCGATTTCGAAGCGAGTGACCACCGGACCGGGATAAGCCGCAAGCACCTTCACTTCGACACCGAAGTCGAGCAGTTTTTTCTCGATCAGCCGCGAGGTGAATTCCAGCGTGTCGGCCGACACCGTCTCGATGTTCTTTTCCGGCGCGTCGAGCAGGTTGAGCGGCGGCAGCAGGCTGTCCGGGAGTTCGTCGAACAGCGGAACCTGCTTTTCCTTCTCCACACGCACCGATTTCGGAATTTCAACAATCTTCGGCGGCTCGATGCGCACCGGCTCGCGGATTTCGATCTTGCGCCGGGTGTCCTCGACCGCGTCCTCGCGGCGGACCACTGCCGCCTCGCCAGCCTTGCGATCCGCACGTTCCTGCCACTTCGTCTGCGCCCATCCGTAGAAACGCTCCGACCACTCACCAACGCGCTCGATGACAGCCAGCCAGGACAGGCCGGTGAACAGGCTGAAGCCCGCCATCAGCAAGCCGAGCAGCAACAGCGTGGCGCCGGTAAAGCCGGCGATTGCCGCAAGCCCGTTGCCAACCAGCGCGCCGAGCGCGCCGCCTGGCGCCCCGGGCAGCGCAGCCTGCAGCGAATGCAGCCGCAGCGACTCGATGCCGCTGCTGGCGGCAAGCAGGATCAGAAAACCGATCAGGGCCACCGTGTAGGAACGGCGGTCGGATTCCCGTTCGGTCTCGATGCGGCGGAAGCCCCACAACACCAGGGCGCCGCAAAGCACGATCCACCAGTACGCCGAAAGTCCGAAGACAAACAGCAGCAGATCGGAAATATAGGCCCCGACCACCCCGCCGGAATTGGCAATACGCTCTGCAATGACACTGTGCGACCAGCCGGGATCCGCCTTGTCGAAGGTGAACAACACCAGCAGCAGATACAGCGCCAGCGCGAGGAATGCCAGCCATGAAGATTCGCGAACCAGCGCGGCCAGCTTGGGCGGCAGAGGATTGCGCGCGGCCTTGGGATCGAGTGCTTTTTCGCTGGCGGGCATCAGGTCGGATTCGGTTTTAACAACTGGCCGTTAACCTGCTGATTATAAGGGAAGCAACCGGCGCAGGCGTCCGCGCAAAAGCAAAACCCCGCGCGGGCGCGGGGTTTTGCAGAAAGCCTTGGAACGAATCAAGCTCAGCGAACCACACACTCCTGGCTGGCACCACCGCGGATGGCGCCGCTACCCACTCCCAGCGAGAACGGCAGCTGGCTCAGGTTCAGTCCGGGGTCGCCCGGCAACAGCACCGGCGGCTTTTTCGGGTCCTGCGCAAAACCGAACTGGCCTTCGCCGATCAGCTGCGTGCCGCCCTGGTTCTGCATGATGTAGCTGCCGGTGTAGGTGGTGTGGTAAGTGCCAGCCGGCAGTTTGCCGCAGGTACCAGGCAGACATTCCGACGTGTCACCCGAGGAGCCGCGGATGCCGATGGTGGCAGTGGAGGTGCCAATCTTGTAGGCATCCTGGTCGCCGCGCTTGCCGATCAGGCCGGTAACCGTACGCAGACCGCCCTTGAGCAGACGCATGAACATCGCGTCACCCTGGGGTTTTTCCTGGACGAAGGCATAAGCCTCGATTTTCATCGTTGTCTCGGGACGCATCGTGGCCGCGCTGCCGTCGGTGAAATTGATTTGCGCATAGCTGTCGCGCTGCGTGGTCAGCACGTCGCCAGGATTGACCTCGGACTTTTGCGAAAGAATGCGGACCGATCCGTCAGGGCGCTGCACGGACAGCGTGCCGCTGAGATGGGTAATCACGCCGGCACCGGCGGCGAATGCGCTGGCGCTGGCCAGGAAAAACGTCAGCACCGCGACACTCTGTTGGAATATTCTGCTGTAACTGTTCATTGCAACCCCCTATCACAATGTACCGTGCATGAGGCGCCGGGCAGACCAGCGCCTTTACACGCACGGATATGGCGGCATTCTAAACCGCGTAAGACACTGTCCTGCAAGGAATAAACGCACACGCGCCGGGCCTGTCCGTGTAAAAAATCACGCCCCAGCCCTGCCGGACAGGATTCCAAGGACTCAGACCGAACCCCGGCTCGCCATGGACTGGCGATCCAACACGATGATTTTGCGCTTGTCGGTGCGAATCAGCTGCTTTTCCTGCAGGTCCTTGATGACCCGGCTGACCATCTCGCGGGAAGCACCGATCATGCGCGCAATTTCCTGTTTGGCAGGTGCGCGCTGCACGATCCAGGCACCATCAGTCTGCTCAGCCATGTCGATGATCAGCCTGGCCACACGGCCATAGACATCGATCAAAGCCAGGCTTTCAATCTTGCGGTCGGCATCGCGCAGACGTTTGACCAGATTACGCAGCAACAGCATGGCCACTTCGCCGTTGCCCTCGACACAGGTGAGAAAAGCTGTGCGGGGAATCCGCAGCATTTCACAGGGCTCGATGGTTTCCACTGTCGCCGAACTCGGCAGGTCATCGAGCAAACCCATTTCGCCAACATAATCCTGCGCGCCCAGCATGGTCAGGATGACTTCGCTGCCCTGCTCATCCGGGATCAGCACTTTCACCCGGCCTGACATGATGATGTACAGCGCGTCTGTTTCCTCGCCGGCACGCAGAATGCTGGAGCCGCGTGGATAACTTCGGTGCTGGACACAGGGACTAAGCGCAGCGATCTGCTGATCGGAAAACGACGACAGCAAGGGAACGTTTTTGAGAATCTGGGGATTCGGGATTATTTGAGCAGGCATTTTTCGTTATCCGGCATTTTGTTCCGCATTACGAAATGCGGACCCTTTCAAATAATGGTGCCAGATTAAGCACGACTAGTCATGTTCCGTGATCAATTGCACACCCCGCCAGCCGCTGCGCGCACACCTTTGCCGCTATTGGCGGCAGTAGCCTCCGCCAGCGTGCAGGAACCACCGCTGAAGGACACACAATCCACCGATTTGATGAACGCTGCGAGCAGCGCATCAAGATTCAATGGGGGGGCCTCGGAAATCAGCAGGGCTGGGCCCAGTGCAGGGTTGGGCACAAGGGTGATCGCGCCGGTTATTGTGATCGGGTAGGCCGTGCCCAGAATGCGAACCAGCGAGGAATCACCAATGAAGTGGTACAAGTCGGCATTCGGCGGAAATACCCCGGTGCTATAGGGGGGGAAGAAGGGCCCGGTCCCGCCCTCCAGTCGCAGTCCCTGCGGTCCGGAAACGGTGATTTTCGCCTCGGCGCCGGAATAAATCAGCGCCGCGGCATCCGCGGAACTGCCGGTGGCAGTACCGCCGGTCATGGTCATGTTGCCCAGCGTCGTGATCAGCAGGCTCTCGCCCGAGGCTACGTCACCCGTGACCAACCCGGCCGATGCCACAGCCCGCAGACTGGAACCGGTTACCGATGCATTTCCCCCGGTAATCTGGAAGTCCTGTCCGACGTCCAACACTATGTTGGCCTTGGAGCGCAGGAATGCACCCGCGTCAGCCTCTGCAAACGAACCACCGCCGGTGTTGAGCGCTGTTGCAGCCCCCCCAGCCAGTGTTGTATTACCTTGGACATCAACATTCAGATCGCCGTCCGACTCAATACGCGCAACTGCAACAGCATTTGCAATCTGCCCCGCAGTCGGCTGCGCCATGGCAGTACCGCCCTGCAGCGTAAGATCCCCCTGAATTTCAGGCAGGAACGAAGCTTTCGAAGTAATTGTGGTGCTGGCGCTCGCCGTGTTGCCACCAGTTTCGGCTGTGGCAGTGCCGCCGGTCAGTACGGCATTGCCGCCAATCTTGAGCTGATGCAAATCCCCGCTGATGCCGGCATCAGCCATGGCCGATTGCACTGCACCAGCACCGGACGTCACAGTAGCGGTCCCGGCAGTCATGCTGACATCGCCCGCCACGTCAATCCGCGTGTCTTTGCTGCGGATGATCGCACTGGCCGAGGTATCCGTCGCACTGGGCGCACTCGCCGTGGCCGTGCCGGCAGTCATGGTCAAGTCTTGCGCCAGATTGATGTCCAGGCGCTGATCTGCGGCCAGTATCGCATCGCGACCCTGTCCCGTGGCAGCTACACCAGTAGTGGTGACGGTCAGGTTATTCACCCTTCTCGCAGCAGTGCCGACCGTGATGTTCCTGGCAAACACTTCAAGCTGTATACCACCCATGTTGCCAATATTGACGTCCCCGGTTGTAACCAAAGGCGTATTCCCGAACAGATCCGAAGCCTGGGCGTTGGCACGCAGATTGAGATCGCCGGCGAGATAAAGAGAGCCATGCACATTGACGTCATTGCCGGCAGCAACCGTGACATCGTGATCAAATCTGGTGGCGCTGGTACCGATGCCGCCAGTCTGGAGTATCGTGATGTCCCGGGCAGCAATAAGGTTCAGTGAACCACCAGTCTGATTATTGTTGATGTAGCTTGTAGGAATAATGATGCCGACATCAATATTGCCACCGCCACTGACACCGGTGGCAACGATATTGACGTTGCGGCCATTGATCGCACCTGCCCCCAACGTCCAACTGTCAGCCTCCAGCAGAACATCGCTGGCGGTACCGATACCAATGATCTGGGTTCCGCTGATGCTCTTGTAACTGATCTGGCTCGCCGCATAACCGCCAGGGAAGGATGTCGTGCTTGCGATACCGGTATCACCCGCCTGGCGGGTTTCCAGAGTGATCTGGAAAGCACAGTTACCAGCGCCGTGACCAGCCCCGATGCCATTACATCCCGATGGCGCTACAGGCACTGTGCTGGCCGCCGCATCGTTATCGTTATCCAGCGTGATAGTGGCAGCACCGGCAACATCGTTGTAAGTGCGAACGGTCAGCGCATTCTGCGTCTGCAGTCCGGCATCATTGCCCACCCCCGTCAACTGGTTCACCGGTCCAGTGGAATAAATGGTGATGTCACCACTGCCCGCGCGGACTGGGGCGTTGATAGTGACACCCCCCAAAGCCGTGCCGCCCGCGTTGGTAGCAAGTGCCGTACCCAGGGAACTCATACCGGCTGAGTTTCCGGATGCAATGATGATGTTGCCGTTGTTGGCTCTTACCAGACCGGAGACGGTAATGCCGTCAGCGGCCTTGAGCATGATCGTGCCCCCAGGAGCCGTGGCTTGTATGCCACCCGCCCCAACCGTCAGCGTCCCACTGTCATTACCCAGACCGTCATTGGCGGTAAAGGAGGCCGAAGCTGCGGTAAAGCCAGCGCCAGCCCCACCAGTCACAATGCTGCCGCGTGCAGTCGATACAACGGCTGCACCGCCAACCGTAACTGCCCCGATCTGTGTGATATTTCCGGTATCCGCGGCAAGGGTGAATGTGCCTCCGATGTTCGAGGTATCCAGAAGAATGCCGCCCTGGTCAAAATGGGAAACATTGCCGGTCGTATCAAATGCAACGCGGTTAATCGTAGAGTTGCCGCCGCTGTTCACCGTCGCACTCGATGCAAACACCAAAAGATCATCAACCTGGGTCAAGGCACCGATAACCGACAGATCACCCACAGGCGTGCCAACCGAACCCACCGTAATGTCACCACCATTGCCAGTCAGCGATTGCTGGAACTGGATGTTTGCACCGTTGCTGGCAAACAGCGTGTTCGCTGGACCGGATGCAATTGTCACCGGATCAGCGTAATCCTGCACTCCAACCGTGGAAACATTGCCGCCACCAATTACAGTCGAACCACCAGCATTGGTGGAAAGGCTTGCCAGCGGTGTTACCGCACCAACCGCGCCCGAAAGCGTCGTAACTGCGGTGCTATTGAGTTCAAGAGCACCGGGACCATTCACGGTATCGCTGAATGTAATCGCGGCAGAACCCGCATTAACCGTGGTCGCCCCTGCCACCGTCAACGGAGCCAGAATATTGAAGGGGTTGTTGTTTGTGTTGTAAACACCCGAAACAGTTACCGCAGTCGTTTCGCCGTAAAGCTGCGCCCCTGTCGTGCTTACGCCATTCAGCACCAAAGTGCCCCCCGCATTGGTCGTCAGGCTGATCAACGCCTGAACACCCCCCACCACATCAGCAAAACTTGTCAGTCCGGTGGTATTGACGGTCAACGTGTGGGTGCCGTTCACCGTGGAGTTCAAATTGATGGCAGCCCCACCGCTGCTGCTCAAAATTGTAGCGCCAGCAAGGCTGACGGCATCGTCAAATGTCTGTGAGCCAATCGTCGTCAGACTGCCGCTGACAATCGTTGTACCACCGGCACTTAATGTCAGATCATTGATGTTGGTGAAGTTGCCGCCAATGATCGTAGTAATGCCGCTGAAATCAAGCACCAGACTATTACCGCCACCGTTGACTATTGATGCGAAAGTTGGCGTGCTGCCGGTCAGCGTCCGGTTGCCGCCACTCACCGTCACCGCGCCCTGGTAGGTCTGCGTGCCGCTGCTGCTCACGTCCGCACCCAGGTTCGCCGTGCCCGTGATGTCCAGCGCCGCAACGTTGGTCACCGCCCCGTCAATGTCCGCGTTCCCGGT
>JAIENU010000056.1 GCA_019751125.1 Burkholderiales bacterium
AAGGCCGCCGGCGAAGAG
Source organism: Burkholderiales bacterium (assembly GCA_019751125.1). Taxonomy (GTDB): domain Bacteria; phylum Pseudomonadota; class Gammaproteobacteria; order Burkholderiales; family SG8-41. The sequence continues at coordinate 19 of JAIENU010000056.1, forward strand.
TCATCGACCGAACACATCGATGCCTTTCTCGACAACTTCGGGGTGTTGCTGAATCAGCCCGTTGTTTATCACTGATTTATCACTGACCTGCGGGTCAACCGGGCTTTGACAGTCGCAGCCCGAACGGTGGTGGGCGTGCGCTGATTACAGCGCCGACCACCCCGGCTCATCCCGGTCCAGCAGCCGCTTCAGCGCGATGAAGTGCAGCCGCGCCTGGGTGTCGTCGGTCATCTGCCGTGCCGTTTTCAGGGCCACGGTCTCGGGCACCACCTTCAGTGGTTTCCCGGTGCCGGCGCCCAGCACCTGCAACTGGCAGGCGCGTTCCAGGTAATACAGGTCATCAAAGGCGACATCGATGCGCGGCCCGGTGACGATCACGCCGTGGTTGGAGAGGAAGAGGATGTCGGCATTCTTCAATCCGGCGACGATGCGTTCACCCTCGGCCGCATCGAGCGCGAGGCCGTTGTATTCACCGTCGTAGGCATCGCGGCCGTAAAACTTCAGCGCAGTCTGGCTCACCGGCTCGATGCGGCCGCCCTCGATCACCGTCAGCGCGGTGGCGTACGGCATGTGGGTGTGCAGCACGCATTTCGCCTGCGGCTTGCTGCGATGCGCGGCGCCGTGGATAAAAAACGCCGTCGGCTCGACTTCATGCCTGCCCGAGATCTTGCGTCCCGCGGCATCAACCAGCACCAGGTCGGCGGGGGTGACCTCCGACCAGTGCAGCCCCTGCGGATTGATCAGGAAGTGGCCGGGGTGCCCCGGCACTTCAGCGCTGAAATGGTTGCAGATGCCCTCGCCGAGGCCCATGCGCGAGGCGGTGCGCAGGGCTGCGGCGAGGTCGATGCGGGCCTGCTGTTCCGGTGTTGGTTGCGCCATCGTCTCAGTCAACGCTGATGTTTGCGGCCTTCGCGATCTTGGTCCAGCGCGCGATCTCGGCTTTCAGGTAGGCCGAGAATTCCTCGGGCGAATTCGCCGACACGATGCCGCCGCGCTTGAGCATCAGCTCGCGGGTGGCCGGGGTTTTGAGTTCGGCCACCAGGATCGAGTTGACGCGGCGGATGATCTCCGGCGGCGTGCCGGCCGGCGCGCCCACACCCTGCCACGAACCGCCGTCATAACCCTTGACGCCGCCTTCCTCGACGGTGGGCAGGTCGGGCATCGGCGGGAAACGCTCCTTGGACGAAATCGCCACCGCGCGCAGGCGGCCGGCTTCGACCTGGGGAATCACGCTGATCGCGGTGTTGAAGGCGAGCTGCACCTGGCCGGAGAGCTGGTCGAGCACGGCCGGCGCCTGGCCCTTGTACGGCACATGGACCATTTTTGTACCGGTCATGAACTTGAACATCTCCATCAGCATGTGCGGGCTGCTGCCGTTGCCGGTGGAAGCGTAGGTCAGTGCGTCGGGTTTGGCTTTGGCGAGCGCGACCAGGTCCTTCACCGTTTTTGCCGGCAGCGCCGGATGCACGGTGAGCAGGCTCGGCAGGTTGGCCATCAGCGTGATCGCGGCGAGGTCCTTCACCGGGTCATAACTCATTTTTTTGTAGATCGCCGGCGACACACCCTGCGCCGCGGTGATCATGCACAGCGTGTAGCCATCGGGCGGCGACTTTGCGCACAGTTCGGCACCGATGTTGCCGCCGGCACCACCGCGGTTGTCGGGCACGAACTGCTGGCCGGTGGCCTTGGCGAGGATGTCGGTCGCCATGCGGCCCATGATGTCGGTGGGGCCGCCGGGCGGGAAGGGGATGATGAAACGCACGGTCTTCACCGGGTATTGCTGGGCTGCGGCTGAAAACGAAAATGCCGAGACGGCGGCCGTGACGGCAGCAGCGAATACTGCGGGCAGTTTTTTGCTCATGACATTCTCCTCCGGATGGTTGTGATTTTTACAGCTTGTCCGTTGATTATGCCGCAGTTATGAGGCCGTAACTGCGGGCAGCGGCACCACATCGGGCCGGCCCTTGCCGTTATAGAAATAGCGGGTGAGTATCTTGTAGGTGTCGAGGTCGAACAGCGGGCGCGGCGAACCGTCATCGAGTGCCTGCAGTTCCTCCTCGCTTTTGATGGTGCCGAGGTGGCACCACTGGTCGAGCACATGCAGCTCGCAGCGCTCGCCATCGGCCGAGGTTTCGCGCACGCCGATGCGGCCCGGGAAAGGCCAGGCCTTGACGCGCAGCCCGGTCAGCGCCGCGGCCAGCCGCAGGGCGTGCGCCTCGGTGGTTTCGGCGCCGGTGCAGGCGCCGCGGCAGCGTTTGATCTGGTAGGCAAAGCAGGCGCCGCCGCGGGTGCCGGCGCTGCGCTTCTCCAGCCCCAGGATCGCGTTGCACAGCTGGTGTTCGGCGGCGATTTCGCGCAGCGCCTCGATCGCGGCGCGGCGCGATCGGAACAGGCCGTAGAGGTCGCGGAACTCGACGCCGGAGAGTTCGCGCGCCGAAATCAGCTGCGGTGCCGTGTCGTGCCGCTGCCCCGGCCAGTGCCAGGCGCAGAGCTCGGTGTTGCGGCGCAATTGCCGGTTGTGTATCGGCGAGAGTTTTTTCACCAGCCGCGCTTCCTCGATCAGCGCGCCCAGTTCACCGGCGGTTTCGATCCAGTCGATGCGTTTGACTTCGGCGGCGATGCGCATGTCCTTGTGCACACGATGGTCGCCGGAGAAATGCGACATCACCCGCGTGCGCAGGTTGACACTTTTGCCGACGTACAGCGGGATGTCCTTGTTGTCTTCGGACAGGCCGTAGAACAGATAGACACCGGGGCCTTCCGGGATATGCGTATAAGTATCATCGGGCAGGCCGGTGGGCACGGTCGCGGTTTTCAGCAGTTTGGCGGTGGCCTCGATCACCGCGGCTTCTCCCGGCGCCTCGCGCCAGGCCTGGGCCAGATGCCACAGCACGCGGGCATCCCCCAGCGCACGGTGGCGGGCGTCGCAGCGGATGTCGTGGCGCGACATCAGGCTGTCGAGGTTGTGGCGCTGGAATTGCGGAAACAATTTTCTCGACAGCTTCACCGTGCACAACACCGGCGCGCTGAAGCTTTTGCCGAGGCGGCGGAATTCGTTTTTCAGGAAGCCGTAGTCAAAGCGCGCGTTGTGTGCGACCAGCACGCGGCCCTCCAGTGCCAGCCACAGCTCGCGTGCGATCTCCTCGAAGGACGGCGCGGACGCGACCATTTCATTGCTGATGCCGGTCAGCGACTGGATCATCGGCGGGATGCTGATGCCGGGATTGACCAGCGTTGACCATTCGCGCACGAACTCGCCGTTGTTGGCCTCGATCAGGCCGACTTCGGTGATGCGGTCGTAAGTGGCGGTGGCGCCGGTGGTTTCGAGGTCAAGGAAAACGACGGGGCGGTCGTACATCGGCTGTGATGCGTCGGCTGTGATGCGTCGGCTGTAATGCGTCTTCAGCGCACTGCGGCGTGTTCAGCGCGCCGGGGAATGGCCCGAATGACCAATGGCGCGCGAGATGTGTTCGGCCGACTGGCGCACCGCCTCGGCCCAGGTTTTCCTGAAGCGTTCGGTCGGGGCTGACACCGAAAGGCCGGCAACCAGCCGGCCTTCGTCATTGTGGATGCCGGCGCCGACGCAGCACACGCCGCGCTCGGCCTCTTCGTTGTCAAAGGCGTAACGCTGGACACGGATCTGCTCCAGCTCGCGGGCCAGCGCCTTGGCGTCGGTCAGCGTGTTGTCGGTATAGCGGGTGAGGCCGCTGCGCGCGACATAACCGGCGACCTGCTGGGCACTTTCGGCGGCGAGGAAGATCTTGCCCACCGCGGTGATGTGCAGCGGCGCGTGGGCGCCGATGATCTGCACCACGCGCATCATGGTGTTGCTCTCGGACGCGCGCTCGATATAGACCACCTCGTCGTCACGGCGCACCGACAGGTTCACCGTTTCGCCCAGCTCGCGGTGCAGCTCGTGCATGAACGGCAGCGCCTCCTGGCGCACGCTGATCCGCGACTTGACCAGGCTGCCCAGCTCGACCAGGCGGATGCCCAGCCGGTACATGCCGGGTTCGATGCGGTCGACCAGCCGGTTGTCCACCATCACGCCGAGAATGCGGTGCGCGGTGGAGGGGTGCAGCTTCGTGGCGGTGGCCAGCTGTTTCAGTGTGGCCGGGGTCGAGTGCCGCGACAGCACGTCGAGCAGGTGCATCATGCGTTCGATGACCTGGATCGAGGGTTTTGCGTTGGGTTCGGCCACGGTGGCTGGGGGTTGAGGGTGATTCAGGGCATTTTATAATATGAAATCTGGTGGGCCAACCCGTTTCGGGTTTGTCCAGCAGTGCAACCGCCACCCAAAAAGCAGCCGTTAAACTGACCGTATGCCCCGCACCACCAGATCCGCTGACGCAGAAACCCCGGCCCCGCCGCCGAAAAACTACATGACCCCGGGCGGTTACCAGCGGCTGAAGCGTGAACTGACGCAGTTGCTCGACGTCGAGCGCCCCGAGCTGGTGAAGGTGATTTCATGGGCCGCCTCCAACGGCGACCGTTCCGAAAACGGCGACTATATCTACGGCAAGAAGCGGCTGCGTGAAATCGACCGCCGCATCCATTACCTCGGCAAACGCCTCGACAACGTGCAGGTGGTCGATCCCGCGGCGCGTGGCGACACCGACCAGGTGTTTTTTGGCGCCACGGTTGAATATGTCGATGGAGATGGGCATGACCAGACCGTCACCATCGTCGGCATCGACGAGGCGGATGTCACGCGCGGCCATGTGTCCTGGGTGTCGCCGATCGCCAGGGCGCTGCTCAAGCACCGCGCCGGCGACACGGTGAAGCTCGCCACACCCACCGGCGTGGTCGATATCGAGATCGCCGATGTGCGTTACGAAGCGATCACCGCAACCGGAGACGGTGCATGAGCGTGCCGCTGTTCGCCGCTGCACTCGCCGCCTGGCGCGCCACCAACGGCATTCCAGCCCCGGCCTCGCCGCCGCTGGATGCCGTGGTCAAGCTGTCGATCCGCGCCATCGACGGCGCGCGTACCGCCGATTCGCTGGGCAGCGAACGCGAGGGCACCGGAATCGTCATCGATGACAAGGGCCTGATCCTGACCATCGGTTATCTGGTGCTGGAGGCGGCCTCGGTGCTGGTGATCGGCGGCGACAACAAACCCTATCCGGCGACCGTCGTCGGTTTTGACCATGCCACCGGCTTCGGCCTGCTGCGCGCCAAGCCGGCACCGCCCTGTACGCCGGTGGAGCTGGGCGACTCCGACCAGCTCGAAACGCTGCAGGGGCTGGTGGTGGCGGGGCATGCCGGCGCCGGTGGTGTGACCGGAGCCGCGCTGGTGGCGCGGCGGCGTTTCATCGGCTGGTGGGAATACATGATTGATGATGCGCTGTTCACCGCGCCGCCGCGCTACGAGCACAGCGGCGCCGCGCTGTTCGACGACAACGGCCGCCTGGTCGGCATCGCCTCGCTGTGGGTCAGCGATGCGCTGAACAGCGGCGTCGCCTTTCCCGGCAACATGTTCGTGCCGATCAACCTGCTGAAGGCGGTGCTGCCCGATCTCGCCACCACCGGCCGCCGCCGCGGCGCGCCACGGCCCTGGCTGGGCCTCAATTCCGAGCAGGTCGAGGGCCATGTGGTGATTTCGCGGGTGCTGCCCGGTTCGCCGGCGGAACAGGCCGGCCTGCAGCGCGGCGACGTGATCCTCGGCGTTGGTGGTGATTCGATCGGCGGGCAAAGCGATTTTTACGAATGCCTGTGGCAGGGTGCGGCGGCCGGCGACGATGTCACGCTGCACATCGTGCGCGAGAAGGTGGTCAAGCACATCATCGTGCAGACCGGCGACCGCCTCGACTACCTGCAGCCGTGGCGGCTGGCCTGAGCGGCATGCGGGTATGATGCGACAGGTTTGCAGTGCATCCCGCAGTGCATCTGCTAGTCTGCGCTGACGGGCATCATCACAACAGTCATCCAAAAAAATTCAGGGAGAACAACATGGCTGGCTTCAAATCACGGTTGCCGCTGAAATGCGGACTGAAATACGCCGCTGCAATGCTGCTCGCCTGCGCTGCGGGAGCGGCACAGGCGCAGGCCTATCCGTCAAAACAGATTCGCATCCTCGTCGGCTTTGCCCCCGGCGGTTCCACCGACATCGTGGCGCGGCTGATCGCGCAGGAGATGACCAAGGGCATCGGCCAGCAGGTCAATGTCGACAACCGCCCCGGTGCCGGCAGCGTGATCGCCGCCGAACTGACCGCCAAGGCGCCCCCCGACGGCTATACGCTGCTGGCCTGCACCACCGGCCTGTTCGCGATCCTGCCCTTCATCTCGAACAAGCTGCCCTACGACCCGGAAAAGGATCTGGTTCCGGTGACGCAGACCGGCGCACTGCCGTACATCATCGTGCTGCATCCCTCGCTACCGTCGAGGAACGTCAAGGAGTTCATTGCGCTGGCCAAGTCGCGGCCGGGCGAAATCAACTATGCGTCCTCGGGCATCGGCACGGCCTCGCACCTCTCGGGCGAATATTTCGCCAGTGCCGCGAAGATCAACATGACCCATATACCGTACAAGGGCACCGGCAACGCGATGGCCGACCTGCTCACCGGCCAGGTGGTGTTGCTGTTTGATCAGCCGGTGAGCTCGATGCCGCACGTCAAGGCCGGCAAGCTGCGCGTGCTCGGTATCACCAGCGGCCAGCGTTTCTCCACCATGCAGGACATTCCAACCGTGGCCGAGCAGGGCCTGCCTGGATTTGAAACCGTGTCCTGGTCCGGCATCTGCGCGCCGGGCGGCACGCCGCGTCCGGTGGTGAACCGTATTCAAAGCGAAGTCTCGCGCGTGCTGAAGCTGCCCGAGATCCGCGACCGCCTGCTGCGCGACGGCATCGAACCCATCGGCGGCACGCCGGAGGAATTCCAGGCCCACATCAAGCGCGAGATGCAGAAGTGGGGCAAGGTGGTGCGTGATGCCAAAGTGGCGGTGCAGTAAATCAGCGATCCGCGCAAACAACCGGTGCCGCCCCTGAGCGCATCCACATGAAAGTCGGCCTGTTCGTCACCTGCCTGGTTGACCTGATGCTGGATGGTTTTGACTGCGGCATCACTTGCTTCGCAAGTGAGCCTTCGTCGAAACCATGTGCTTACCTTTTTTCCGGCGGTGGTTTATGAAGGTGGGTTTGTTTGTCACTTGTCTTGTGGATTTGATGCGCCCGCGCATCGGTTTTGCAGCCTTGCAGTTGCTCGAAGCGGCGGGCTGCGAAGTGGTGGTACCGTCCACCCAGACCTGCTGCGGCCAGCCCGGCTACAACTCCGGCGACCGCGCCTCGGCGATTGCACTCGCGTGCAAGGTGGCGCGCGACTTTGCGGGCTGCGACTACGTGGTCGCGCCTTCCGGTTCCTGCGCCGGCATGATCCGCGCGCACTATCCCGAGCTGCTGAAAGACATCCCCGAAGCCGATCGCGCCGCGGTCGAGGCGCTGGCGGGACGCACTTACGAACTCACCGATTTTCTGGTGAATGTGGCGCGCTACGAGGGAAAGTCAAATTCATCAATAAAAACAATGACTTACCACGATTCCTGCTCGGGGCTGCGCGAGCTGGGCATCAAACAGCAGCCGCGTCAGCTGCTGGCGCAGGTGGAAGGCCCGCAGCTGCGCGAGATGAATGAGTGTGAACAGTGCTGCGGCTTCGGCGGCACCTTCGCCATCAAGTACGGCGACATCTCCGCGCACATCGCCGAACGCAAATGCGAGAACATCACCGCCAGCGGTGCCGATGCCGTGGTGCTCGGCGACCTCGGCTGCATGCTCAACATCGAAGGCCGGCTGCGCCGGCGCGGTGACGCGAAGACGCAGGTGCTCCATGTAGCGGAAGTGCTGGCAGGCGAGCCTGACGCCTAGTTTTGTCTGTCCGGCAGCAAGTGAAGGAAACCAAAGGAGTGCGGCAGGGTCGAATCACTCCAATCCTCGCGGAAATGCAGTTTTGCCGGCGTTTTGCGCGACAGGCTCACGCGGGGGTATAGTGTTCCAGTGTGTTTTGCCACGGACGGGATATTCCGGCCCCCATGAAATTCCATTCACGGATGATCGCCAGCCTTTTACTGCTGCTGTTGCCGGTGCAGGCAACGGCCGTGGTCATGGCCTGCCCGCATGCGCAGGCTTCGGCGGAGGCCGCGGTTTCCGTGGCCGCTGCCGAGTCTGCGGCACCCTGCATGCATGGCGGGGGAGCACCCGCCGCCACCGGGGACGCAGAACAGCCGCCGGCCAGCCCGTCCGACAGTGCCTGCTGCGCGGCTTCCGCCGCCTGCATGATGTGCGGCCTTGCCTTCGACGGCGGGCACACGCCACTGCTCGAGCAGCACCGGCAATCGGCTGCGCCGCCCGCAGCCGTCCGTTTTTCCTCCTTCTATCCCGAGGGCCTGCAGCGCCCGCCCCGCAACATCGCCTGAGCGTTCAGCTGCACCGGCCGGTTCACGATGAACCGGCTTCAACATACGCCAGGAGGTGTTTATGAGATTCAAACCGAGCCATTGGCTCGCGGTATTGCTGGTCACGGCCAGCTGCGCGGCGCAGGCCGGCCCCATGGGTTTCAAGGATTCATGGATGGCGATGGGGGACTTTGGGCCGAACTGGCGCGAAGCCTGGGTCAATTACGCGGTCACGCCACGTGATGCGGTCGGTGTCGGCGCGCTGTACATGCGCTCCGACGACAAAACCCGGCGGCGTGATGTGGCGGAGCTGACCTACACCCGGCTGCTGCAGCGCTGGAACAGCAAGGACTCGCAGGCCAATGTCTGGTTCCTGGCCGGTGCCGGCAGTGTCGAGGGTAATGATTTTTCTGGTGCCCGCACCCTGCTGTCACCGGGCATCCAGCTCGACTACGAAACCACCCGCTTCTACGTCGCCGCAACCGCACGGCTGTATCGCGCCAGCGGCCTCAACCATGACTACGGCTCCGTACGCGCCGGCTTCTCGTTCTACGAAGTCGACTACGAGGAGACGCAGCCGTGGCTGATCGTCGAGGCGCGCCGCATGAACGACCTCTCCGACAAGACCGAGATCACGCCGATGCTGCGCCTGATCAACAAGGGTTACTTCGTCGAGGCCGGCATCAACAATTCGCGGCAATTCCGCTTCAATTTCATGCACATATTCTGAAAGGATTCATCATGAACAAGTCATTCATCCAATCGTCGTCCCTTGTATTTTCCGTTGCCGTGTTTCTGGTCCTGGGCATCAGCGGCGTTGCACAGGCCGCAGTGCAGACCATCCGTGCCGAAGTCAACGGCATGGTCTGCGCGTTCTGCGCACAGGGCATCGAGAAAAAGATGCGCTCGCTGACGCAGACCAGGGAGGTCTATGTCGATCTCAGGCACAAGGTGGTAGCCGTCGAGCTGAAGGAAGGGCAGGTGCTGTCGACCGACACCGTTCGCGACCTGATCAAGGACGCCGGCTACGATGTCACGCGCATCGAGATCGTGCCGGAAACTGCGCAGCAGATCCGCGCCGCGGTGCGAGGGCGCAAGTAACCGTGGATGCCCTTGAAAAGGGCCGCATGGCCTCGGTGCTGTCGCTGCTGGCCAGCGGCGGCTCCCTGGTCTGCTGCGCACTGCCGGCACTGCTGGTGGCCATCGGTGCCGGTGCCGCGCTGTCGACGCTGATCTCGGCCGCGCCCCAGCTGGTGCTGCTGTCTGAATACAAGGAGGCCGTCTTTCTCGGCGCGGGCGTGATGCTGGTGTTCACCGGATTCATGCAATGGCGGGCGCGCAGCCTGCCGTGCCCAGCCGATCCCGCGCTCGCGCAGACCTGCATCCGCCTGCGGCGGTTTTCGTTGCGGGTGTACGGGTTGTCACTCGTGATTTATGTGGCCGGCGCCTTTTTTGCTTTTCTTGCACCGCTGATCTTGTAGATTGCGCGCTGGTTCATGGTGGCTGTTTGATGCGGGGGTGAAGGCGCGCCTGTACTGCTGCATGTAGCGGCACGGCTGCAAACGCCGCGCTCAAACCGGAATCTTGTAGCCGTGCTCGCGGCAAAGTCGCAGGCAGGCAGCGACCACTTCCGTGTCGTAATGCCTGCCTGCGTTTTTTTCGATTTCCTCCAGCGCCTTGTCGATGCCCAGCCCCGCCCGGTATGGCCGGTGTGAGGACATCGCTTCCAGCACGTCGGCTACCGCGAGAATGCGCGCCTCGGGGAGGATCTGGTCGCCCTTGAGGCCGCGGGGATATCCGCTGCCATCAATGCGCTCGTGATGCTGGTAGGCGATTTCCGCCACCGGCCACGGGAAGTCGATGCTTTTCAGGATGTCGTAGCCTTTTTCCGGGTGCTGCTTGATCAGTTCGAATTCCACCGGGGTGAGGCGGGTTGGTTTGACAAGGATTTCCGCTGGCACCGAGATCTTGCCGATGTCGTGCAGGTCACCGGCGATGCGCAAACCCTTCTGTGTGTCCTCCGGCAGTCCCATCTCGGCCGCGATCGCGGCTGCGATCTCGCCGACCCGGCGCTCGTGGCCGGCGGTATAGGGATCGCGCTGGTCCATCATGCCCGCGATGGCCTGCGCGGTGCCGTTCATCGCCTGCTCGATGCGGCGCACGTAGCCGGCGATGCGTTCCTCGACCTGAAGGCGTTCGGTCACGTCGTGCGCCAGCACGGCCTCGGCGCGGCGGCCGTTGAACTGCAGGATATGCGAGGAAATTTCCACCGCGATCAGGCTGCCATCCTTTTTGCGGTGCCGCCAGATGCCGGCAAGATCGAAGCTTGCGTTGAGCAGATGGCGGCGCTTCTCGATGTTGTCCTGCAGTTTCGGCAGGTCTTCGGCCGGCTGGATGTCGGCAATGGTCATGGCCAGGAACTCGTCCTCGCTGTAGCCGTAGCGCGCGACCGCAGCGTTGTTGACCGCGAGAAAGCGCAGGGATTTGATGTCGTAGATCCACATCGGATGCGGGTTCGAGCGGAACAGTTCGGTGTAGCGCGTTTCGCTGGTGCGCAGCAGGCGCGCGCTTTCCTGCAGTGCGTTGCGGACGTTCTCGACTTCGGTGATCCGGGGGCCTTTGCCGGCTGAGGGGGTCTCCCCGGGGGGTGCCAGGCTGGACATCGCAAGTGTCAGCGTGCCCGCGTATTTGAGGCTGAGGTAATAGGCGAGGCCGATGGTGACCAGCAGTCCCAGCATCAGCGTGGAACCGGCGAGTGATACCGTCGAGTGGTTGAGGACGGGGTCGGTGTGCAGTTCCACCTGCCAGCGTTCCCCGGTCGCCGCCACGGGCCTGGAACCCGACAGGACCAGGCCCTGGAACCTGTGGGCTTCGGTTCGCGGGAAACTGGCAAACCGTTCGCCATTGCCATCGATGATCGACACGACAAAGCCCTTGGGCAATTTGACCCGCGCGATCAAGGCTTCAAGCTGCCCGGCTTCGATCACGGCCATCAGCACCAGCGCCGGGATGCCTTCGCGCAATACCGGTGCCGCGACCACGGCCACAGACTCGCCCAAGATCGGTGAGGTGACAATGTCGCCCACCGAGACTTTGCCGCTGACAAGCGCCGTCTGAAATGCGGAATGGCCGGACGGGCGCGGCAGGGGCCACTGCGGCAGTGCTGCATCCGCAGCCAGGCGGGTGTTCATCAGCATTTGCCGGTCCGCATTCGCCAGTATCAGGTGGTTTCCCCAGCTTTGCTGGTACTTTTCCGCGCGGTTTCTGAAGCCTTCAAGCGACTGAGTGGAGGTCAGTTGGTGGGCGCTGGAAAGTAAACTCACGCCCTCCATTCTTGCCCCGAGAAAGTCGTTGACGGTGTTGGTGGTGATGTCCAGCCGGTGTTCGGCGGCCTGATCCTCGCGGTTGTGGATTTCCTGCACGAAGGCAACGCCGAGGAAGGTGCAGGCCGCCACCAGGGGCAGCATCGATCGCCGGACCAACTGCCGAAGCAGGACGTTGATACCGATGGTTTCCATGTCCTCCCCCTCCTCTGGGTCTGGTTGCCGGATATTGGAAAGCCTCTTTAAATATAAGTGTTATTGGTAATGAGTGGATGACTGTTTCCGTATGGTGAAAAAAGCGGGTGAACACACCGGTGCAGGAATGCCCCGGCGCTGAACGAATGCATTGTGCGGGTGGTTGATCCCGAGCAGTGCGGTGATGTCGAGCCGGCATTGCACCTGATCGCGGCAGGCATCTGGTTCGTGTCGATCGCGCTGCTGCCTGCTGATTGAACTGCTGGCCGCGGCCCCTGTCATGTGCTGCGTGCGGCGGCGTCCGGATGACAGGATGAAATCATCAGCAGGAAGGGTATTTCACCTTTTGCCAGCATCAGCGAGCCGGTGGCGAGCACGAACTGGTCATTCTTTTTTTTCACCGCGGAGTCGAGCTGGTAACTGGCCGGGCTGTTCAGCCTGCCGCTGATCTCGAGGTGACGGATGAAGCGTTCGACGATGCTGGTTGCAGGGTGTGCAAACAGATCGGCTTCCGCCATGAACTGGTAGTTTTCACTGCCGCCGGTCTCGGCATCAATCAGTGCGGCGTTGTGGATGGTGGTGGTCATCGTCGGATCCTTCCGGTTGGGGAGAATCCGAGTCAACGTCTTTTGTATTACAGGCGGATGTCAGCGGGATGACGACAGGCTTGTCTGGAGGTGAGGCAGGGTGGCTCAGCCACGTTTCGGCCGCCGCACCGCGCGTACCCGGCCGCTGCCGCCACCACCCGCATAAAACAGGTCCTTGCCGTCGGACTCGAGTCCGCTGACACCGATGCCTTTGGGCATCTCAAGCTGCTCGAGAACTGCGCCGGTCTGCGGGTTGATGCGGCGAATGTCGCTGTCGTCGCCCTCCCAGGTGCCGTGCCACAACTCGCCATCAACCCAGGTCACGCCGGTGACGAAGCGCTTCGATTCGATGCTGCGGATCACTGCGCCGGTTTCCGGATTGATCTGGAGGATTTTGCGGTCGCGGCACTGGCCCACCCACAGGCTGCCTTCCGCCCAGGCCAGTCCCGAGTCGTTGCCGTTGCCCGGTGCCGGGATTGAAGCGAGCACCTTGCCGCTGGCGGGATCGATCTTGTCGATGCGTGACTCTGCAATCTGGTAGAGGTGCTTGCCGTCGAAGGCGGTGCCGGCGTCGCTGGCGCGCTTGATGTGCTGCGCAACCTCGCCGCTGGCGGGGTCGAAGGCCACCAGGCCGTGGTCGGTGGCGGCCCAGACATGGCGGCCGTCATGGCTCACGCCATGGATGCGTTCGGAGCCTGCGAAGGGGCCGTACTCGCGCACGATTTCCGCGGGCCGGGATTTGACCGGGGTTTTCATGTTGGGTGTCCTCCGCCTTCAGTTCCAGTTGTCGATCTTGATGTCATGCGGGCTGGGTGCACCCTTGCCGGTTTCCGCGAGCGACTTCAGGCTCATCAGGAACAGCGCCCACTTGGTGCTGCAATGGTGCATGAACTCAGCCGCTTCCTTCCAGCCTTCGTGGCGAAACAGCACGATGACATAATCATCTTCCTGTTTCAGGTTCCAGCTGATTTTCGTGCCGATCCATTCTGCAGGCCCGCCGATCACGCTCCACACGATCCGCGCCGGCGTGAGTTCGACGACGTTCATGTCGAAGCCGCCGATCTCGTCACCGGCAGGATTGTGAAAACGGAATTTCAGCGCGCTGCCGACACGGCTGCCATCGCCTTCGGTGTCGCGTGTCCACCAGCCTGCCAGTCCCTGGCGCGTCGCCAGTGCCTGATGAACTTTCTCCGGTGATGCCTTGATGCCGATCCTGTGCAGGATATCCATGCTCGTTGACTTTCTGCCGTCTGACGGCCTTGCGTGTTGGTCACGGCGCAAGACTACGCAAGCGGCAGTGCAGCAGGGAGTAACAAGATTGTCGTGAAATCCGCGAGTGGCAGCGCGAGCCAGCGCTGGGCGCGGCCCTTGCCGATGGCGCGGGCCTGACCCGCGACCTCGAGCCCGGCAAGCGCGCGTTGCACGCTGCGCTGGCTGGCGCCGAGCGCCAGAGCGAGGGCCGAAGTCGACCAGGCCGCGCCATCGGATAGCAGTGCGAGCAGCGCACCTGCATCGCCGTCCAGCGGCGGCGCCAGCACGGCGACTTCATGTGCACGGCGGGGCTGCAAGCGGAAGCCGCGTGCGGTGGCTTCGATATCGGCCAGCGCCGCGGTCAGCCTGCGCAGCCTTCCCATCTCGACGCGCAGCCGTACCCGATGCGTTTCGTCGGGCCGGCGGATGCGGAATACCCGCGCGATCAGCGTTTCGCGGTCGGCGTCACCGGGCCAGGCCTCTGCCAGCACCCGCGCCAGTGCAAACAGCAACTGCCGCCGCGCGAGCGGCAGCCAGGTGCTGCCGGCGCGCAGGCCCATGCGGCAGGCATCCACCACCAGCGCGCCCGAGTCATACAGTGCTGCAACTTCCGCCAGTCGCAGCGTTTGTTGTTGTCCCGGCAGCACACGCTGCGCGGCGGGACGGTCGAGCGCCGCACGCGCTTCTGCAACCTCCGCGAGCAGTGCCGGCACGCGGGCACGCGCGGCCGCTTCCTGTGCACGGGCCAGTGCCGCTTCGGCTGCATGGATCTGAAGCCTGCGCAGCGAGAGTTCCGCTGCCACCAACTCTGCGGTTGCCGCCAGCAGCGGCGGCAGGCCGCGGGTGTCGGTGTTGTGCAGGGTGTCAGCGGCTTCATCCAGCCGGCCGAGCAACAGCAGCCGGCGCGCCGCGATCAGCCGTGCCTGCATCGCGTTGTTGGAGTCGTTGCGCGCGGCCAGCACTTTTGCGGCTTCCAGCAGCGGGCGTGTGCTGCCGCCCAGGTCGCGCATCGCCAGCGCGACTTCGGCTTCAGCCACCACGCAACGCGCACGCGCCAGCGTTTCGCGCGCACCGAAACCGCGGGCCGCGCGTTTCAGCAGTTCACGGGAACGGGGGTATTCACCAAGCTGGGCCATCGCGATGCCGCGCAGGGCGAGGGCGGGAGGATCGTCGCGCAGGGCAACGTGATTGAGGGCGGCCAGCGGATCACCGGCGGCCAGTGAGCGGGCGGCGGCGGTGGTTAGGGAGTCCATGGCGGGGGTCTAGCTTGCAGCTGGGTTGGAGGCTAATTAAATGCAGGCGGTAGGTTATACAATAAAAAATTTATAAAAATCATACACTTATTAGGAAATTTCATCGGTGTATGGGTTTTGCTAGCAAAAATGGAGAGTCAAGCTTTGGTGATGCTGACACCTTGTATCTCGAAAGCCATCACCATCTCGCATTTATTGAGCTTCATCCTTGATACGCTCATACCGGACTACTTGGGATTCAATTTAGCGAAGAACACTAAGATTTCCGACAAAATTTCGAGAATTCTATAAATCAAAGACGCCTGACCGAAAACGCGGAGGTGGTAATGCTGGTAACAGAAAATAGGTTGGATGAATGGGTGCGCTCCAACGCCGAGGTCGCTCAGGGAACGATTGTTGAACTCGTTTGGCGACTTGTTTCTGCCTCATCACCGAGACCCCTAGAGCGTAGATTCGCTCTAGGAGACAGCATCGGCCAGCATGGCGAGGATGGATCGCTTACGGTCGAATTTCCTTATTTGCCCTTTATCCCAGTTGGAAAATCAATTTGGGAGATCGGTACAAACTTAAATGCTCGAGATAAGGCTACGAGGGACTACAGAGAGCGTGTAGCCAGCGTCCCTGAAGAAGTTAGGAGGGAATCGACTTTTATTTTTGTGACGCCAATGTCAGGGCGTCGAGATTGGAACGATACATGGAAAGAAGGTGCTCAATCCGACTGGGTACAAGAGCGCGTACAACGCTCAGAATGGAAGGGTGTCCAAGTTATTGATGGGACTAAACTAGTCGACTGGTTACATCAATTTCCCTCCGTTGAATTGTGGCTTGCCGGAAATATGGGACATAAAGAGGAGCAGATGGAACTTCCACGGCAGCGATGGGAGTTAAGTCGCTCTTATGGCGAGCCGCCGCCATTGACGCCCAAGCTTTTTCTGGGGAATCGCGACGAAGCTTGTGAAAAGATAAAGGCGGTTTTCGATGAAACACTAGTGCAACTTAAGCTGGTAACTCACTATCCAGAGCAAACTGTAGATTTTGTCGCAGCATATATTGCAACACTTGGCGATGAGGGACGTGTTGACGCAGAAGGCCGCTGCATAATTATTTCAGGCCCGGAAGCGTGGAGTACTGTTGCGGCGCTAAAAGACAGACATATATTGATAGCTGATTCTGCTCTCGATTTATCGGGCGTGACTGGTACAAAGTTGATTCAAATGGCTAGGAGGGCAGGTCATTCTGTGATTTTCGGTGGGCCTGCAGGCGGTATTCCAGAGCCTTCGAGTGCTGAACTACGTGCGCCTAGATCACACCATATCCAAGAGGCATTACTGGAGGCTGGTTATGGTGAGGAGCGCGCTAGATCTTTAGCCCAACGAAGCGGTGGAAATTTGGGGGCATTGTTAAGATGCTTGCAAAATCTATCTGTGATGCCGGAATGGGCACAGTCTAACGAGGCATCGGAACTAGCTATTGCGGTGGCATTGGGGGCGTGGAAAGAGGGCAACCTAGCGGATCAAGATGTAATCGGGAGCGTATCGGGAAACGACTTCGGGGAGTGGATCAGGAGGGTGCGTAATGCTGCGCTTCGTCCGGGCACTCCCCTTATTCAATATAACGGGAACTGGAAGTTTGTGTCGCGGTATGAGGGGTGGTATGCCCTTGGGCCTAAATTATTCGAAGAGCATGTGCGTCGAATTGGGCAGGCTGCAGTTGAAGTATTGAGTGAAATTGATCCCCAGTTTGATTTGCCAGCTGATGAACGATTCGCCGCTAGTATCCGGGGAAAAGTACTGAGGCATTCAGAGTTACTGAGGAACGGTATATCAGAGGCGATAGCCTTGATCGGCAGCCAACCAGCGGCACTAGCATCTGTTGTTTTGAATAATGCCGAGGATATCGCGGCATTGACGGTACGAAAAATTCTAGCCAATCCAGATTGGCGGCTGTGGGCAAGCTTGCATGACCAACTTCCGCTGCTTGCTGAGGCGAGTCCAAATGAGTTTTTAAGTGCTGTTGAATCAGTTTTAGCTATTGAGCCGTGTCCATTTGTTGATGTATTTCATCAAGAAGGTGATGGCATAACAGGTGGGAACTATATTTCTGGGCTTTTGTGGGCACTCGAAACCTTGGCTTGGGATTCAAAATATTTGAGCCGAACTTTGATTTGCCTGGCAGAACTAGCAAAACGTGATCCTGGTGGAAAGTGGGCAAATCGACCCAGCAATTCCCTGCAGACAATACTGCTCCCGTGGTTTCCGCAAACATGTGCTTCTATTCCTAAGCGAGTGGCTGCAGTAGAGGCGGTCATAAAAGAGATACCAGAGATTGGTTGGAAGTTGCTATTGGGTTTAATGCCAACAAATCATTCAATTTCTTCTGGCAGCAGAAAACCGGCGTGGCGTGAAATTATTCCCGAGGATTGGCCTAGGGGGGTCACCCATGAGGAATATGTTGAGCAGTCAGATAAATATATCGAGTTGGCGGTAGAGGTGGCGAAATCGAACAGGTTTATGCTCGCCGAGCTTATTGATCGGATGGAGAACTTGCCAGAGAACGTTAATGATCGTCTTCTTGCCCATTTAACTTCTGCTGCAGTTCTAGATATGCCTGAGGATGAGCGGAAATCATTGTGGGTAGCGCTGGTCGATCTGGTAACACGTCATCGACGGTTTTCAGATACGGACTGGGCAATGAAGGCGGCAGATGTTGACAAGATCGCCATTGCGGCAGATTTGCTGTCACCGAAATCACCAATTATTCGGTACCAACGTTTATTTGGTGATCGGGATTTTGAATGGTATGACGAGAAAAAGGGTGGCTATGAAGAACAGCAAAAGGATATGGAGGCGCGCCGTCAGGATGCATTAAGAGAAATTATCTCTTTTGGTGGTATCGAAGCTGTTATGCAGTTTGTATCGCTTGTCCAAACTTCTTGGCGAGTTGGAGTGTCTCTGTCGGGTATGTCAGACAAAGAGCTTGATAGTCTTGTTTTGCCTAATTATTTGAATCGTGATATCGAAACGCTGCACAAATTCGCAAGTGGTTATATTTCTGGAAAATTTTTTCATGCGGGCTGGAAATGGGTTGATGAGACATGCCGAAATTCGTGGACGAAAGAACAGTTGGCTGACTTTTTCGTAATTCTTCCGTTCACCGCTGATACATGGAGGCGTGTTGCTGCTTTTCTAGGAGAGTTCGAGTCAGAGTATTGGAGCAAAGTGGAGCCAAATGCTTACGCGCAGGAGGTGGATGTTATTTTGGCCTTTGACAATTTGCTGAAACATGGAAGGCCGTATGCGGCGTTGCGTTGTTTCACAAGGGCCATCCACGAAGGATCTGGTTTCGATTCGGCGCGCGCAATTAAGGGCTTAGAAGGCGCTTTACGATCGAATGAATTTACAAACTCTATGGATAGCTATTTACTAACACGCATAATTCATGCGATTCAAGGCGATCCCAAGGCCAATCCCGATGAAATTGCCAAAACCGAGTGGGCGTATTTGCCCCTCCTTACGCGACATAACAATTCATCACCTAAATTTCTTTGGAAGCGTTTGGCTTCAGAGCCCGAGTTTTATTGCGATGTAATTAGATTAATTTTCCGTTCGAATAAGGAAGAAAAACCCGTAGAAGACTTACCGGAGGAGGTTAAGAGTCGGGCCGCAAATGCCTATAGATTAATTTCAGAGTGGAGGTACCCGCCTGGAAGCAATGAGGGGGGGGATTACGATGGCGAGGCATTGCGTCATTGGTTAAATGGTGTTCGTGAGAGCGCGACAAATTCAGGTCATTTAGACATTGCCATGTCTATGGCTGGGCACACATTAATTTATGTCCCTGCCGATCCCAACGGTCTTTGGATACATCAATCTGCCGCAGATGTTTTGAACGCCAAGGATGCAGAGCCCATGCGAAACGGTTTTCGAACAGAAATGTTTAATTCGAGAGGCGTTCACTGGGTGGATCCATCCGCGAAGCCCGAAAGAAGTTTGGCTCAAAAGTACAGGGAGCGAGCGGAAGCTGCAGATATAGCGGGATTTCATCGATTAGCTACTACCATGCGCGAATTGGCCGAAACCTATGACAAGGAAGCCGAGCGCATTATTTCGAGGGAGCGTTTTGTGGATTAGGTGCAGATTTTCTGTATCTATTAATTGATTTGAAGGTAATTAAAAATATAAAAAACAATAACTTGCATAAAAATTAGAAACTAACTGTCTGTTTTTGTGCGGCAAGCAACTTGATGTGAGATTGCCATTGGCACTGCTCGTTTGTTGGTCAAAACTTCGCCGATCCATGAGGCTGTTACTTCAGCCTCCCGCCCAACCGGCAATTCCGGATTTTCTTCCGCAGTGCCTCGCCACACTTTCGCCGTTTTCCCATCCAGCCATTCAATGACCGGCTCCCTCCGCGGATGCGCCACCGCCTCCCCCTCCGCCCCGCGCAGCAGCAGCGCATCCGAGCCGTAAGACGTAAAAAACGCCCGCATCCGGTCCAGGTATTCCGGGTGGGTCATGCTGACCAGCCGGATCGCCTTTGACGTGAAGGGCTGGATCATCTTGACCAGCGTATGGCCGGAACTGCGCAGGCCGATCTGGCGGCGCAGTTTCAGCACCCTCGCCAGCTTGGGCGCCAGTGTATCGATGGTGATGACGGCGAGTTTGCGTTCGGCGAGCTGCTGTTCGGCTTCGCTGATCGATGCGGCGGGCTCGATGCCCATGGCCTTGAAGACTTCGATGGTGGTCACACGACCCGGATCGTCGGGCACGCCGTGCACCAGCACCGGCTTGCCTTCACGCGCGACCAGTGAGGCAAGCAGCGGGGTCAGGTTGGGCAGTTGCCGGGCGCCGTTGTAGGCGGGGATCACCAGCGGCACGGTGCCGGCGGGGGCTTTGAGGTGCGGGTAGCTGGCTTCGCAGGCGTCGAGGAAGCCGGCGAGTTCTTCGAGAGATTCACCCTTGATGCGCAGCGCGATCAGGATCGCGCCGAGCTGCAGCGGGGGGATTTCGTCGTTGAGGATGGCGGTGAAGAGTGCCTGGGCGTCCTCACGCGAGAGGTCACGGGCGGCATTTTTGCCGCGGCCGATTTCCTTGATGATGCTGATGAGTTGCTGATTGTCCATGCGCCAATGATGACATGGCGCGGGTGCGGATGGAGTCCTTCGACAGGCTCAGAGCCTGCGCCAGACTTGATCTGGGGACGAACGGGAGTGGGGGCTTTCGGCAGGTCCCAGGGTTGCAGGGGCGGGATGATGTATCTACAATGTAGATACTAATGATGCTTTAAGCAGGAGGTGCGGCAATGGACGCAACAATACGCAAGTGGGGTAATAGCCCGGCGGTACGTTTGACGACTTCAACGATGAAGGCGGCGGCCTTTGATCTTGAGCAAAAGGTTGTGATCAAGGCAAGCAAAGGGCGGATTGTCATCGAACCCGCCAAAGCCAGCGGTTACACGCTGGAGGCTCTGGTGTCTGGTATCAACGACAACAATCTCCATGAGCCGGTTGATTTTGGCAGGCCCGTGGGCCGGGAGCAGTTGTAAGTGGCTGCGCGGAGTTACGTGCCCGATACGGGTGATGTGGTCTGGCTGCAATTTGATCCGCAGGCAGGCAGTGAACAGGCCGGAACCCGTCCGGCGCTTGTGCTCAGTCCGGCCATCTACAACCGCAAGGTGGGCTTGATGGTTTGCTGCCCGATGACTACACGCCGCAAGGGTTACCCCTTTGAGGTGGATGCTGAAGTCGGCGGCGTCGAGGGAGCAGTATTGGCCGATCAGGTCAAGTCGCTGGATTGGCGCTTGCGAAAAGCGCGCAGAAAAGGGGCTGTTGATTCGGCAGTTGTTGATGAAGTGCGCGCCAAAATCAAGGCCTTGCTGCAGATTCGCTGATCAGAGTCCGAGATCGGACAGGCCGGGATGGTCGTCGGGTCTGCGGCCCTGGGGCCAGAAGTATTTGCGGTCGGCGGCCTTGATCGGCAG
>JAIENU010000093.1 GCA_019751125.1 Burkholderiales bacterium
CTTTCCTCAAGCTTGGCTGTTGCCTCATCTGCTGGCGAGCTCTCAAAATCGCATGAATTCATTTTGTTAGGCGCTCTTAGTTAACAGGGTGGCGATACCAGTATCAATCTTTTTTTCTTTGTTTCGTACATTCCGATCTTCTAGATGTAGTTCGAAGCCAGCTTTTTTGGCAAACGTCCAAATTCCATCATTAGGTGGTGGTCGAGATCCGAAAAGTGCTGCGCGTTTGATTGTGCGTTTATCTGTTCCACATAAAAACTCATGTAATTTACCAAAGCTTATTGTGTAGCCATGATCAAAAATTTTTTCATGAATTGCTTCATGAATATTGGTGGCAAGTTTTTGTTTGACAGCACTGACCCTTCGCCCTTCAATGTATAAATTTGAGTTATCAACGTAAACATAGTCGGCCATTTCTTCCTCCTAAGGGCAGTGTCCAGTGTCTATTGATCATAAGGCGATTATTTACTTCGCCACCTCATGATTCGCCATCCGCTCCAGCGCCTTGACCATCGCCGAGTGATCCCACTTCGCGCCACCATTCGCCGCGCATGAGTTAAACAGCTCCTGCGCCGTCGAAGTATTCGGCAGCGACACGCCCATCGCGCGGGCGCCCTGCAGCGCGAGGTTCAAATCCTTCTGATGCAGTTCGATGCGGAAGCCCGGATCGAAGGTGCGCTTGATCATGCGTTCGCCGTGTACTTCGAGGATGCGTGAGGCGGCGAAACCGCCCATCAGGGCCTGACGGACCTTGGCGGGGTCGGCGCCGGCCTTGGAGGCAAACACCAGGGCTTCGCTGACGGCTTCGATGTTCAGTGCGACGATGATCTGGTTGCACACCTTGCAGGTCTGGCCGTCGCCGTTGCCGCCGACCAGCGTGATGTTCTTGCCCATCAGTTCGAACAGCGGCTTGACCTTGTCGAAGGCGGCCTGCGGGGCCCCGACCATGATCGTGAGCGCCGCGTTTTTTGCCCCCACCTCGCCGCCGGAGACCGGGGCGTCAACGTAGTCGCAGCCGAGCTTGTTGATCTTTGCGGCGAATTCCTTGGTGGCGATGGGCGAAATCGAGCTCATGTCGACAACGGTTTTGCCCTTGCTCAGACCCTCTGCGATGCCGCCGGCGCCGAACAGCACTTTCTCGACGTCCGCGGTATCCGGCACCATGGTGATGATCACGTCGGCTTTTTCCGCGACTTCCTTCGCGCTGGCGCAGGCCTTGCCGCCGGCGTCGGTGAGTTCCTTCGCCACGCCGCTGCGCGAATTCAGGAACAGGGTGTGGCCGCCCTTGATCAGGTTGAGGGCCATGGGTTTGCCCATGATGCCGAGTCCGACGAAGCCGATGTTCATTGTGGTGTCCTCAATTTCTGTTGCGGGTCAAACCGCTTTGAAAAAATGGCGGCCGCGCACGGGGCGCAGCCGCCGGGTCGAACGATTATAGGGTGCGGCCGCGGCCGGGTCAGTGCGCCATCGGAGCGCGTGCCGGGGTTTTGGGTTCGTGACGGCGCAGCACCAGGTGGCTGAACAGCACCACTGCCAGCAGGCCGAAGCCGATCAGGTCGGTGATCAGGCCGGGCTTGATCAGCATGAAGGCGGCGATCAGCAGGAACAGCCGCTCCCAGGGCCTGGCTTCGCGGAACAGATAGCCGAACAACCCGCCTGCGAGGCAGATGGTGCCGATGGTCGCGGTGGTGAAGGAGTGCAGGATCACATGCCATTCGCCGATCATCAGCAGCGAGGGCTCGAACACGAACATGAAGGGCACGATGAAACCCGCGGCGCCGATGCGCACCGCCGCCCAGCCGGCCTGCCACAGGTCGGCCTTGGCGAGACTCGCCGCGGCAAACACCGCAAGGGCCACCGGCGGCGTGATCGCCGACAGAATGGCGAAGTAGAAGGCGAACATGTGCGCGGCCGGGGTAGGTGCACCGAGCTTGATCAGCGCCGGTACCAGCAGCGACACCATCACGATATAGGCCGGCGTGGTCGGCATGCCCATGCCGAGGATGATGCCGGCGATGGCGGTGAGGATCAGCGCCAATGGCAGCAGGTTCTGCGCGAGGCCGACCACCACCTGGGTGAACACGATGCCCAGCCCGGTGATGGTGACGCAGCCGATGACGATGCCGGCGCAGGCGCAGGCCATCGCCACCGCCAGCGTGTTCTTGGCGCCTTCCTCCAGCGCGTCGAGCACGCTGCGCCAGGTGATGCCGGCGCGGGTGGACTTGCGCAGCAGCGCCATCGGCAGGCACATCAGCGCGCCGACCAGCGCGCACAGCGGCGCCGAGTAGCCCATGGTCAGGCCGATGAAAATGGTGATGATCGGGATGAACAGGTGGCCGCGCGTCATCATCACGTAGCCGAAGGCCGGCAGCTCGCTTTTGGGCACGCCGTGCAGGCCGTAGCGCTTGGCTTCGAAGTGCACTGCGAAAAATACCGACATGTAGTACATCACCGCCGGAATCACCGCCCACAGCGCGACCGTGGCGTAGGGCACCGCGAGGAACTCGGCCATCACGAAGGCGGCCGCGCCCATCACCGGCGGCATGATCTGGCCGCCGGTGGAGGCGGTGGCCTCGACCGCGGCGGCGAAGGGCGGGCGGAAGCCGGTGCGCTTCATCAGCGGGATGGTCATCGGGCCGTCGACCATCACGTTGGCGACCGCCGAGCCCGACACGGTGCCGAACAGGCTGGAGCTGACCACCGAGACCTTGCCCGGGCCGCCGGCGGTGTGGCCGGTGATCGACAGCGCGAAATCCATGAACAGCTGGCCGGTGCCGCTTTTTTCCATGAAGGCGCCGAACAGCACGAACAGCATGACGTACGAGGCCGACACGCCGAGCGTCGAACCGAAGATGCCTTCAGTGGATAGATAAAGCTGCTCCATCAGCACTGCAAGGTGCACGTTGGTGAAAAAGCCGGCATAGACGAGGAAGGCGGTCGCGGTCAGCGGCAGCGCCCAGCCGAGCACGCGGCGTGTGGATTCGAGGATGATCAGCACCGCGACCACGGCGTAGAACTTGTCGAGCCGGGTCAGCTCGTCGATGTAGATGATGCGGTTGGTGATCGCCTGGTAGTTGAGGAAGATGTGCAGGATGAAGGCCCAGGAGCCGAGCAGCAGCACGAAGTCGGTGATGCGCCACTTCCAGCCGCCGCCGGGTTTCAGCGGGTAAAGCAGGAACACCAGCGTCAGCGCGAACAGCAGGTGGGTGCCGCGGAAGATCATCGCTTCGGGCGGGCCGAAGGCGGCGACATACATGTGGTACACCGACATCACGATGGCGATGACGGCGACGATGAATTTGAGTGCCCGGGTGGTCGGGGCGGTGGC
This sequence comes from Burkholderiales bacterium, assembly GCA_019751125.1. Taxonomy (GTDB): domain Bacteria; phylum Pseudomonadota; class Gammaproteobacteria; order Burkholderiales; family SG8-41. The sequence goes on from JAIENU010000093.1 coordinate 3,329, forward strand.
GGCTTTTTCGTCCGACTTGATGACTGCGGCAGGTTCTTTTTGTTCAGCGCTCATCTTGTTATCCGTTTTTTGTGCGTTGCCCCGGGCTGGATGTGCAACGGGGCGGCAGAGCCGCCCCGTCCTGACTGCGATGGTGTTGCCGCTTACATCGCCTTTGCTTCGCGGTAGAAGCGTGCGGCACCCGGATGGAAGGGCACGCCGATGTCGGCGGCCATGTCCTTCGGCGTGACGCCGCTCATCGCCTTGTTCACCGCTGACATGCCTTCCATGTTGGCGGCAACTTCCCTGGTCATGGTGTAGACCATCTGCTCGGGCAGGTCGCAGGAGACGACGAGGTGCGCCGAGTAGCCGATCATCGGCACGTCGCGGTCCTGCTTGGGATAGGTGCCGGCCTTGACCACCAGGCGCTGGTAGCCGGGGTTTTTCTTGCGCAGTTCATTCATGGTCTTGTCGTCGACCGGCACCAGGCGGATGTCGCGCGCGCTGGCGAGGTCCATCACCGACGAGGCGGGGATGGTGGTGCCGAGGGTGAACACCTGGGCGTGGCCGTCCTTCATCATCGACACCGCGTCGGTGTAGGACTGGAAGTTGATCTTCGACAGCGACTGGTAGTTCAGGCCGTTGAGCCCGAGCACGACGTTGGTCAGCAGTTCGCCGGTGTTGCCCTTGGGCTGGGTCACCACCGACTTGCCTTTGATGTCGGCGAAGCTGCCAACCTTGGCATCTGCCAGCGCGACCACCTGGAAGTACTGCGGGTACAGGTTGGCCATCTGGCAGACCTTGGTCACCTTTTTCGGGTACGGCGCTTCGCCGGCGAGGCCATCGACCGTGGAGCTGGAGTTGCCGAAGCCGGCCTGGGCCTTGCCTTCATCAACGCCGCGCACGTTGGCAATGCCGGCACCCGGGACGGCAGTGACGTTGAGGCCGGGGATGGCTTTTTCCCACATGCTCTTGAGCTGGCCGCCGAGTGGTACCCAGACGCCGCCCTGGGGGCCGGTCATCAGGGTGATTTGCTGCGCACCGGCGGACCCGGCAAAGGCGCCGGCGACAGTCAGGGCGAGCGCGGACGCAATACGGGCTGCTTTCATGATTCCTCCTTTGGGTTGTGGTGCTGGCGGGCCGCATTATTGTGGTTTGGTGCTGCGCAGCGGGCCCTGCTGCGAAGATTGTGTGGGCTGCCCCCGGGGCCGTCAAGCGCGCCGAAGGTATGGCTCAGCCCAGCCCAGGCCGGCCTCGGTGGTGGTGGCCGGCTTGTATTCGCAGCCGATCCAGCCGCCGTAGCCGATGCGGTCGATGTGGCCGAGCAGCCAGGGGAAGTTGATTTCGCCGCTGCCCGGTTCATGGCGGCCGGGGTTGTCGGCAAGCTGCATGTGCGGGATCAGTTTCAGGCTGGTTTCGATGGTGCGGGCGAGGTCGCCTTCCATGATCTGCGCGTGGTAGATGTCGTACTGGATGAACAGGTTGTCGGAACCGACGGCCTTGATGATGTCGGCGGCCTGTTGCGTGTAGTTCAGGAAAAAGCCCGGGATGTCGCGGGTGTTGATCGGCTCGATCAGCAGCTTGATGCCGGCTTCCTGCAGTTTGGGTGCTGCGTACTGCAGGTTGCGGATGAAGGTTTCGCGCGCATCCATCGGATCAACTTGGTTGGGGCGGATGCCGGCGAGGCAGTTGACCTGGGTGCAGCCTAGTGCGACGGCGTATTCGATGGCGAGATCCACACCTTCGCGGAATTCGGCCATGCGCTGCGGGTGGCAGCCGATGCCGCGCTCGCCGCCGGCCCAGTTGCCGGCGGGCAGGTTGTGCAGCACCTGCACCAGATCGTGTTTCTGAAGCGCCTCGAGCAGTTGCTGTTTGCCGTAGTCGTACGGGAACAGGTATTCGACGCCGCGGAAGCCGGCCCTGGCCGCCGCGCCGAAGCGCTCCGTGAACGGCACTTCGTTGAACAGCATGGTCAGGTTGGCGCAGAGTCTGGGCATGGCGGGAACGCTCGTGTTGTGGACTGTGGCAGGAGGAATTCCGGCAGGGCACAACCGGTGCGGCCATTATAATCAGGCACATGACCAGCGCTGACCACGTCTCCGACCGCATGCCGAGGGCCATCCTGCTCGCTGCCGGCGCGGGCACGCGCTTCGGCGGCGGCAAGCTGCTGCATCCGCTGGACGATGGCGCGGCCATCGCCGCCCATGCCGCGCGCAATCTGATTGAAGCCGGGCTGGATGTGATGGCGGTGCTGCGGCCGGGGGATTTTCCGCTGGCCGAACTGCTCGAGTCCGAAGGCTGCACCGTAACCAAATGTCCCGATGCGGCGCAGGGCATGGGTGTGAGCCTGGCGCATGGCGTGAGCATGACCGCCGATGCTGCCGGCTGGGTGGTGGCGCTGGCCGACATGCCGCGCATCCGCCCCGACACGATTGCCCGCGTGGTGCGCGCGCTGATGGCCGGCGCCGACATCGTGGCGCCGTCGTACCAGGGCGACCGCGGCCATCCGGTGGCGTTCAGCCGCCGCTTTTTGCCCGAGCTGCAGTTGTTGTCAGGCGACAGCGGCGCGCGCGCCGTCGTGCAGCGCAACCAGGCGCTGCTGAAGCTGGTGGAGTGTGACGATCCCGGCATCCTGTTTGACATCGACCGACGCGGCGATCTGGAGCGTTGTGCTTAGGCCTGGTTGTGGTGTCGGCCCTTGGAATTTATATAAGTCATTGTTTTTAAAGGAAAAATAATGTCCCGTTTTACCGGCACCGAAAACTACGTCGCCACCGACGACTTGATGATGGCGGTCAATGCGGCGCTGGCACTGGAGCGCCCGCTGCTGATCAAGGGCGAGCCGGGCACCGGCAAGACCATGCTCGCGCTGGAGGTGGCAAAGGCGCTGAAGCGGCCGCTGTTCGAGTGGCACGTCAAATCGACGACCAAGGCGCAGCACGGCCTCTACGAATACGACGCGGTGTCGCGGCTGCGGGATTCGCAGCTCGGCGATCCGAAGGTGAAGGACATCGGCAACTACATCGTGCAGGGCATGCTGTGGAAGGCCTTCACGTCGGAACAGCCGGCGGTGCTGCTGATCGACGAGGTGGACAAGGCCGACATCGAATTCCCCAACGACCTGCTGCGCGAACTCGACCGCATGGAGTTCTATGTTTACGAGACACAGCAACTGATCACCGCCAAACACCGGCCGCTGGTGATCATCACCAGCAACAACGAGAAGGAACTGCCCGACGCCTTCCTGCGCCGCTGCTTTTTCCATTACATCCGCTTCCCGGATGCGGAGACGATGGCGCAGATCGTCGAGGTGCACTTCCCCGGCATCAAGAAACAGCTGCTGGCGCAGGCGCTCAACGCCTTTTTCGAAATCCGCGACGTGCCGGGCCTGAAGAAAAAACCGACCACCTCGGAACTGCTCGACTGGCTGAAGCTGCTGATGGCGGAAGACATCCCGCCCGAGGCGCTGCACAGCCAGGACACACACAAGATCGTGCCGCCGCTGCACGGCGCGCTGATCAAGAACGAGCAGGATGTACACCTCTTCGAGCGATTGGTGTTCATGTCGCGGCGCAAGGGCTGACCCGGAACGGCGAATGATGCGCGCAAGCTGGTGGTGTTGCTGTCTGGCGGCTGTGCTGTGTGCGGCGCTGCCGGCGGCTGCCGGTCACAGCCCCGGTGATGCCGGGCGCGTGGTGCTGCAGCTGAAGTGGAAGCACCAGTTCCAGTTCGCGGGTTATTACGTTGCAAAAGAGAAGGGCTTCTACACCGATGCGGGCTTTGCGGTGGAGATCCGCGAGGCGCAGGAAGGTGTTGATCCGGTGGACAGCGTGCTGAAAGGGGAGGCCGATTTCGGCATTGGTGCCTCCGAGCTGGCGTTGATGCGAGGGCAGGGCAGGCCGGTGGTGGCGCTGGCGGTGATCCTGCAGCATTCGCCGCTGGTGCTGATCGCGCGCGGCGGAGGCGTGAAGTCGGTGCATGACCTCGATGGCAAGCGCATCATGCTGCTGCCGCAGGAGACCGAGCTCTACGCCTATCTCGAGCGCGAGAAACTGCCGCGCAGCCGCATCACCGAGGTGCCGCACACTTTTGCGGTTGACGATCTGGTGAAGGGCCGGGTCGAGGCGCTGTCGGGATATTCCACCGACGAGCCCTTTGTGCTCAAAAAGCTCGGCGTGCCCTACAGCCTGTTCTCGCCGCGTTCCGCAGGCATCGATTTTTACGGCGATACGCTGTTCACTTCGCAACAGCTGGCGCGCGACAACCCGCAGCGTGCGGCGGCGTTCCGCGACGCGAGCCTGCGCGGCTGGCAGTATGCGATGGACCATCCGGAGGAGGTCGCTGACCTGATCCTCGCGCGCTACAGCAAGCGCCACCGCCGCGAGCACCTGCTGTTCGAGGCGGAGGAGATGCGCCGGCTGATGCAGCCGCACCTGATCAGCATCGGCCACATCAACCCGGGGCGCTGGCGCAGCATTGCCGACGTCTATGTCGAATCCGGCATGCTGCCGGCGAAATACGACCTCGGGGGTTTCGTTTTCGAGGACCGGTCCACGCCCGATTACACGCGGTTTTACCGCGCGCTGGTGGCGGTGCTGCTGGTGGCGGTGCTGGCGGCGCTGATTGCCTGGCGCCAGGCCGTGTTCAACCGCAGGCTGCGCCGCGAAGTGGCGCGCAGGACCGAAGTCGAGGCCGAGCTGCGCGAGGTCAACGGCCGGCTCGAGCAGCAGCTGGGCGAGATACAGGAGCTGCAGTCGCAGCTGCGCGAGCAGGCGCTGCGCGACAAGCTGACCGGCCTCTACAACCGCCGTTACTTCGACGAGGCGCTGGATCGCGCGCTGGCACTGGCGCGGCGCCAGCGTTACCCGCTGAGCCTGGTGCTGATCGACATCGACCGTTTCAAGGACCTGAACGACAGCTACGGCCACCAGGCCGGTGATGCGGTGCTGCAGAGCCTCGCAGCGCACCTGCTCGATAACCGACGCGCCGGTGACCTGGTCTGCCGCTGGGGCGGTGAGGAGTTCGTGGTGGTGATGCCGCACACGCCGCTGGCCGGTGCCATGCAGCGTGCCGGTTACTGGCGTGAGTCGTTTGCGCGGCAGGCCTTTCTGTTTGGCGGCAACACGGTGCGTGTCACGCTGTCGGCGGGCGTGGCGACCTCCCCGGGCGCCGGTGATACCGATGATGAGTTGCTGCGTGCCGCCGACCTCGCGCTGTACCGGGCGAAAAGCAGCGGGCGCAATCGCATCGAAGCGGCCGAGGACAAAGAGGGTGGCAGGGATGAGACGCAGGTGAACGACTGACATGCTGATCGAATTTTTCCTGAAATTGCGCCAGGGTGGCGTGCCGGCCTCGATCAAGGAATTCCTGATGCTGATCGCGGCGCTCGAAAAGCAGGTCGCCTTCGGCAGTGTCGAGGAGTTCTACCACCTCGCGCGCACCTGCCTGGTCAAGGACGAGAAGTTCTTCGACCGCTACGACCTGGTGTTTGCCGCGTATTTCAAGGGCGTGGTCGGCATCGATGCCGCGGCGGCGGTGATTCCCGAGGACTGGCTGCGCAAGCTGGTCGAGAAAAACCTCAGCGACGAGGAAAAGAAACTGATCGAGTCGCTGGGTGGCTGGGAAAAACTGATGGAGACGCTGAAAAAGCGGCTCGAGGAGCAGAAGGGCCGGCACCAGGGCGGCAGCAAGTGGATAGGCACCGGTGGCACCAGTCCTTTCGGCGCCTATGGTTACAACCCGGAAGGCATCCGCATCGGCCAGCACGAGTCGCGCAACCGCCGCGCGGTGAAGGTCTGGGACCAGCGCGAGTTCAAGAATCTGGACGACAGCGTTGAACTGGGCACGCGCAACATCAAGGTTGCGCTGAAAAAGCTGCGCAAGTTCGCGCGCACCGGCGCGCCGGAAGTGCTGGATCTCGATGACACCATCCGCTCGACCGCCAAAAACGCCGGCTGGCTGGATCTCAAGCTGGTGCCGGAACGCCACAACGCGGTGAAGGTGCTGCTGTTCTTTGATATCGGCGGCTCGATGGATGACCACATCCGTGTCTGCGAGCAGCTGTTCTCGGCGACGCGCACCGAGTTCAAGCACCTCGAATATTTCTACTTCCACAACTTCCTCTATGAGCGGGTGTGGAAGGACAACCGCCGCCGCGCCACCGAACGTATCGCAACCTGGGATGTGCTGCATACCTATCCCCATGATTACAAAGTGATTTTTGTCGGCGATGCGACGATGAGCCCGTACGAGATCACCTATCCCGGCGGCAGCGTCGAGCACAGCAACGAGGAGCCGGGCGCGCTATGGCTGCAGCGCGCGCTGGATGTGTATTCGCACGCGATCTGGCTCAACCCGCAGCCGGAAGCGGTGTGGGATTACCACGAGTCGATCGGCATCACCCGCGAGCTGATGGGCGGGCGCATGTTTCCGCTGACGCTCGACGGGCTGGAACGTGGCATGCGCCTGCTCAGCAGGGCAAAATGAGCCGGTCCAAATAAGCGGATGGATATCGCGGCCGTTGCCACGCCCGGCCCGCAGCTGGAGGCGGTGCGCGGCCTGTTCGCCGAATACGCCGAATCGCTGGGCTTCAGCCTCTGCTTCCAGGGTTTTGATGAAGAACTGCGCACGCTGCCCGGCAGCTATGCGCCGCCGCTGGGCACATTGCTGCTGGCAAGTGTGGATGGGGTCGCGGCAGGCTGTGTCGGTGTACGGCCTTTTGATGAGGGCCGCTGCGAGATCAAGCGCCTGTATGCGCGTCCGCAATGCCGTGGTTCGGGATTGGGCCGGCGGCTGGCGGAGGAGACGCTGGTTTTTGCGCGCCGTGCCGGATACCGGCAGATGCTGCTCGACACGCTGCCGCAGATGGCTGCTGCACAGGCGCTGTACCGCAGCCTGGGATTCAGGGACTGCGAACCGTATTACGACAACACGCCGATCAGAAGCCGCTGCATGGTGCTCGACCTCACGACGGAATGATCAGCACGCGATGATCAGCGCAGGTTGATCAACGCAGATGCATCGCAGCGAAGCGGGCGCGGACCTTGCCATCCGTGTCGCGCAGCTCGAGGCTGTCGCCGCTGATGCGGTAGCTGCTGCTGGCGGCAAGCGCACTGTTGAAGCGTTTTTCGACATTGCTGACTGCAGGCAGGCAGGCCATCAATGTTGAAGCCATCTGCTTGAAGCGCAGGCCGCTGCCCGAAACTTCGTAGGCGCCACGCACGCTGTTGCAGCCGGAGAAGCCGCCGGCGGTGTTTTTTTCGGTGCGCAGGATCAGGTGCGCCTCGCGGGTGCCGGCCCTGGTTTCAACCGGCGCTCCTTCCAGTTCAACCGCCTTCCAGTAGGTTTCGAGCAATTGGGCATCGGGCTTGCCCCCGGGTGCTGTGGCGCATGCAGCGAGCAGGACGGTGGTGGCGAGGGCGGAGAGGGTGCGTTTCATCGGGACGGTTCCGGTGTTTGTGATTGCGCGGATTTTGCGGCGATTTTGGCATCAAAACGTTCACGGTCGATGACCACCCGTTCGTGGCGGCCTTCGGTGATGGTGTCGATGCCGTCATCGGCGCGCACCGAGAAGAAGAGCTGCCGGCCTTCGACACGATCCAGCCGCACGTCGATGGTCACCGTCAGTCCCGGCGGCGTCGCCGCGAGGTGGGGGAAATCGACATGGGTGCCCAGCGACTGCTCTCGCGGCCAATCCAGGTGGGGTTTGATGGTTTCGATGCAGGCCCATTCCATCAGCCCGACCATGAAGCCGGTGGCGAGCACTTCCGGCATCGCGCGGAACGATTCCGACTCCGGATAGAGCCGGGGCACCGTCTTGCTTGGCGGTATGGTGTACTGCATGCGGTGGGTGATGCCGGGTTGCAGCGAGGGTTTCATGCGTGCCTTTCGCCTGATCGGGTATAATCCAGATTGAATTATTTAATTCTAAAATACAAATAAACAAATCCAGCAAAGAGGAGGCTGCCATGCCCGCCGCTCCGGTCAACCACGACAAGCTCCGCGATTTTGCCACTGCCGTTTACGCGCAGCAGGGCATGCCCGAGCCCGATGCCCGTTTTGTCGCGGACACCCTGGTCCAGGCCGACCTCTGGGGCCACCAGTCCCACGGTGTGCTGCGCCTCGGCTGGTATCTCGACCGCCTGCGCAACAAGGTGATGAATCCGGTGACCACGCCGGAGTTCGTGGTCGATGCCGGCGGCATTGCGGTGATCGACGGCCATGACGGCGTTGGCCATGTGCTGACCAAACTGGCGACCGAGGAGGCGATCCGCCGCGCCCGGGAGCATGGCATTGCCGCGGTTGGCGTGCGCATGTCCAACCACTTCGGCACCTGCATGTATTACACATTGATGGGCGCGCGCGCCGGCTGCGTGATGATGCTGGCCTCCAACGGCGGCCCGGCGATGGCACCCTGGGGCGGCCGCAAGAAGATTGTCGGCACCAATCCCTGGTCGATTGCCGCCCCCGCGGGCAGCCATGCGCCGTTTGTGGTGGACATGGCGAACACCGGTGTTGCCCGGGGCAAGATCTATCTCGCGCGCAACAAGCGCCAGCCGATACCGGAAGGCTGGGCGATCAATGCCGAAGGCGCGCCGACCACCGATCCGCAGGAGGCTATTGACGGCATCATCCTGCCGATGGCCGGGCACAAGGGTTATGCGATTGCCGCGATGGTCGATATGCTGTCCGGTGTGCTGACCGGCAGCGGTTTCCTGTCTTCGGTGCACAGCCCGTACAAGACCGCCGAGAAAAGCAATTGCGGCCATTTTGTGATGGCGCTGAACATCGAGGCCATGCAGCCGCTGGCGCAGTTCAACGCGCGCATGGAGCAGTGGGTGGCCGAGGTGAAGTCGGTGCCGCTGGTACAGGACCATGACGAGGTGTTCTACCCGGGTGAAATTGAAGCGAAGAACGACGCGCGCAACCGCGCACAGGGCATCAGCTTCCCGGATGACACCATCGAGGACCTGAAGCGCATCGCCGCGGAAACCGGATTGCAGGCGAAGCTGCCGTTCTAGACGGCTTCGCTGCGGGCTGCTTCCCAACCGAGCATCGCCGCCTTGCGCGCCGTACCCCAGCGGTAGCCGGTGATTTCGCCGCCGGCGCGGATCACACGGTGGCAGGGAATCAGCCAGCCGATGCGGTTGGCACCAACAGCGCTGCCGATGGCACGCGCCGCGGCGGGCGCATCCAGCGCCGCGGCCAGATCGCCATAACTCGTCAATGCACCCGGAGGCAGCCGCAGCAGTGCGCGCCACACCTGCAGTTGAAAGTTGCTGCCTTTCAGCAGCAGCGCCAGCGGTTCGCGGCGCGAGCCATCGAGGGGAGTAAAAATCTGCCGTGCGAGCCCGCGTGTTGCGGCATCGCCGCGTCGCAGTCGTGCCGAGGGCCAGTCGGCGGCCAGCAGCGCTGCCGGGTCCTCCCGATCATCATCGACAAAATGCAGCGCACAAACGCCGCGGCGCGTGCTGGCGATCAGCGCGCGGCCGAAGGGGCTGTCATGCAGGCCCCAGTCGATGTCCAGACCGGCGCCGCCGTTGCGCGCTTCGCCCGGTGACATCGCCTCGACGGTGACAAACAGGTCGTGCAGGCGGCCGCCGCCGGAGAGGCCAAGTTCGCCGCTGAGGTCGAGCACGTTGCGGCTGGCGGCGAGCCGCCGCCGCGCGTCTTCCAGGGTCAGGTGCTGCAGAAAACGTTTCGGGCTGACACCGGCCCAGCGCGTGAACAGGCGCTGGAAGTGGTGCTCCGACAGTCCGGCCTGGCGGGCGAGGGTGGCGAGGTCCGGCTGCTCGCTGTGGCGGGCGCGCAGATACTCAATGGCACGGGCGATGCGCTGGTAGTCCTGCGTGCTGTGTTTCGGCGTGGTCATGGCGCGCAGATTACGACGCGGCAAAGGTCATGGCGACCCGATTCTTGCGGGCCACCATCCGGTCTTTGTCCCGGTTATGATGCACAACAAAAGACAGTCTCTGGGAGGAGATGACATGACAGTGGATGTGGCGCAGATCAAGGCTGCGATCAGCGGGGTGCAGCCGCCTTTTTCGTTGAACAAGATCGGGCATGTGGTGCTGATGGTGTCCGACCTGAAGCGGTCGGTGGAGTTTTATACCGGCGTGCTCGGTTTCAAGGTGTCGGATATCTATGGCGAAGACATGATGCCCGGCGGCATGGTGTTCATGCGCTGCAATCCCGACCACCACGGCGTGGCACTGGTCGGCGGCGCCAGCGGACCCGAGAACCGGCGCGGCCTGCACCACATGGCTTTCGAGGTGGGCACGCTGGACGAGGTCTTCCGCGCGCGCAACCACCTGCGTGCCTGCGGTGCGAACATCATTTTCGAAGGCAGGCGGCGTGCCGGCGTGCAGATCGCCGTCGAGTTCCTCGACCCCGACGGCCACAACCTCGAGATTTACTGGGGGCTGGACCAGGTCGGCACCGACGGCCGTTGCCGGCCGGCCAACGAGTGGCGCGGCGCGAAGTCGCTGGAGGAGGCGATTGCCAATCCGCCGCCGGGCCAGGTGCCGGTGGTGCAGGACAAATCCCTGCTCGGAGCCGGAAAATGATTGCCGCGATTAAACGGTTTTGTCCGCTGCTCGCGCTGCCGCTGGCCATCGCAGCTGCGCCCGCGGGTGCGAATGAGGAGTATCCGCAGCGGCCGGTGCGCATCATCACCGTGTTCCCGACCGGCGCCGGCCCGGACACGGTGCTGCGGCTGGCTGCCGACCGCCTGAGCCGCAGCCTCGGCAAACAGTTCATTGTCGAGAACCGGCCCGGCGGCAACGGTTTCATCGCGCTGACCGCGGCAAAGTCGGCGACGCCTGATGGTTATACGCTGGCCTATGCCAGCGGTTCTCAGCTGACGACGCACACGCTGGTCTACAGCAAGCTGCCCTATGACCCGGTCAAGGATTTCAGGCCGGTGACGCCGCTGTTCCGCAACAGCTTTTTCATCGTGGTCGGTGCCAATTCGAGCTACAAGACTGTCGGCGACATCCTCGCGGCGGCCAAGGCGGCGCCCGGCAAGCTCGCCTATGCCTCGGAGTTCGTCGGCAGTCCCGGCCATCTGGGTTCCTTGATGCTGGCCGCTGCAGCCGGCGTGCAGATGTCGCATGTGCCGTTCAGGGAGACGCTGCAATTGTTCAATGCCGTGGCCAACAACGAGGTGGCCTGGGCTTTCGGCAGTGCGGCGACTGCCGGGCCGGCGTTGCAGGCGGGGCGTGTGCGTTTGATGGCGATCGGCACACCGGCGCGGCTGCCGGCCTATCCCGACGTGCCGACGGTGCCGCAAAGCGGCGGGCCCGCCGGTTACACGCTGGATGCGTGGACCGCGGTCATTGCGCCGGCCGCAGTGCCGGCGCCGGTCATCGGCAGGCTGAACAAGGCGATCAGCGAAGTGATGCTCGATGCCGACATGCGGCAGCGGTTAATCGTGTTTGGCTACGAGCCCTGGCCGATGTCGCCTGCCGATACCGGCAGGCTGATCGAATCGGATACGGCGCGCTATGCGAAGATCATCCGCGACGCGAATCTGAAGTTCGATTGAGAACCGGACTGCAGCCTGCGGGGAAGTACAGGCTCAGCGTTGCGCCTTGCGGCGGTCGCCCCCGGGCGGCGGAGCGACTTTCATGATTTCGTCGATGGTGGTGACGCCGGCGGCGATTTTCAGCGCGCCGCTGATGCGCAGCGGTTTCATGCCGTCCTTGTAGGCGGCTTCGCGCATTGCTTCAAGGTCGGCGGTTGCGACCATTTTTTCGCGCAGGCCGGGACTCATCAGCATCATTTCATAGACGCCGACGCGGCCCATATAGCCGGTCATCCGGCATTCCAGGCAGCCCTTGTTGATGTAGGTCTGGCCTTTCGGGTTGGCGGCTTTCCACGGCGAGACCAGTGCGTTCCAGACCTCGTCGTCGTAGTCGTGTTTTTCCTTGCAGTGCGGGCACAGTGTGCGCACCAGGCGCTGCGCCATCACGCCGAGCAGCGTGGACTGCAGCAGGTACGGCGGCACGCCGAGGTCGAGCAGGCGGGTCACCGCCGAGGGTGCATCGTTGGTGTGCAGCGTGGACAGCACCAGGTGGCCGGTCAGCGCGGCCTGGATCGCCATTTCGGCGGTGTCGAGGTCGCGGATCTCGCCAACCATGATGATGTCCGGGTCCTGGCGCATCAGCGTGCGGATGCCGGAGGCGAAATCGACGCCGATCGCGGCCTGCACCTGCATCTGGTTGAAGCTGGGTTCGACCATTTCGATCGGGTCTTCGACGGTGCAGACATTCACATCGGGCTCGGCGAGGTGCTTCAGCGTCGAATACAGCGTGGTGGTCTTGCCCGAGCCGGTGGGGCCGGTGACGAGGATGATGCCGTGCGGCGCGCCGGCGATCTGCGACCACTTTTTTTCCTCCTCTTCCGAGAAGCCCAGTTCGCGGTAGTCCTTGACCAGGTTTTCCGGATTGAAGATGCGCATCACCATCTTTTCGCCGAAGGCGGTGGGCATGGTCGACAGGCGCAGCTCGACTTCGTCGCCCTCGGGCGAGACGGTTTTCAGGCGGCCGTCCTGCGGGCGGCGTTTTTCGACGACGTCCATGCGGCCGAGGATCTTGATGCGCGAGGTCATCGCGGTCATCACCGGCGTCGGGATCTGGTAGACCTGGTGCAGCACGCCGTCGATGCGGAAGCGCACGTTGCCGGCGTCGCGCCGCGGCTCGAGGTGGATGTCGCTGGCGCGCTGCTCGAAGGCGTAGCTGAACAGCCAGTCGCAGATATGGACGATGTGCTGGTCGTTGGCGTCGAGCTGGCCGCTGCGGCCGAGCTGGACCAGCTGCTCGAAGTTGGCGATGTCGGAAACGGAGCCCTTGTCCTTGTCCGACGCGCCTTTCACCGAACGCGCGAGGTTGTAGAACTCGACGATGTAGTTCTGGATGTCGACCGGGTTGGCGACCACGCGCTTGATGTCGAGGCGCAGCACCTGCTTCAGCGAGGTTTCCCAGCTGCGCACCCAGGGTTCGGCGGTGGCGATGGTGGCTTCGCGGGTGTTTACCGCGACCGGCAGGATCTTGTAGCGCGCGGCGTAGGCATTCGACATCACCTTGGTCACCGCGTTGAAGTCGATCTTGAAGGGATCGATGTGCAGATAGGGCAGGCCGGACTTGTCGGCGAGCCACTGGGTCAGTGTTTCGAGGCCCAGCTGTTTGCGCGCATTGCGCGGGTCTTTCCACTTCTGGTCGGCGATTACCGCCAGCGGATGTACGTCGAGGCGGCTGAAGCGGCGGTTGGCGACCAGTTTTTCCGCGTCCTCCTTGGGTACCAGGCCTTCGGCGATGAGATCGGCGGCGACCTGGGCGAGGGTGAGGGTGCGGTCACCTGTGGCGGCGGCGCCTGCTGCCGGGGCTGCGGGTTGGGGGGTAGCCATGGCGGAAGAATATACCAATATTCAAGGGTTTACGGCTTATTTGCGAGGGGCGGGCCAGGAGCCTGGGGCTGGCGACGATGCCTCAAGCCGTAAGCACAAAAACAGTGCAATATAACTATGCAAGCACAATAACAGTGCACACCAATGGGGCATTGAATCAATAATATTAATAAAAACAATAAGTTGTCATTTGGAACGGCACTTGCTTGCTAACCACCGGTTTTAATTCAGGGGGAGAGGCCATGGAAGCCATCAAAGTCAGTACCGATACCTTGTTCATCCTGCTCGGCGCGATCATGGTTCTGGCCATGCATTCGGGCTTCGCATTTCTTGAAGTGGGCACGGTGCGGCGCAAGAACCAGGTCAATGCGCTGGTGAAGATACTCTGCGATTTCGCGGTATCGACCATTGTCTATTTTTTCATCGGTTACGGCGTCGCCTACGGCGTGTCGTTCATGGTCGGCGCGGAGCAGCTGGCCGACAAGAGCGGCTTTGATGTCACCAAATTCTTTTTCCTGCTGACCTTTGCCGCGGCGGTGCCGGCGATCATCTCGGGCGGCATTGCCGAGCGCGCCAAATTCAATCCGCAGCTGATCGCGACCATGATCATCGTCGGCTTTGTCTATCCCTTTTTCGAAGGCATCGCCTGGAATGACCGCTACGGCGTGCAGGCCTGGATCGAGGCCACCACCGGTGCCAAGTTCAAGGATTTCGCCGGTTCGGTGGTGGTGCATGCCGTCGGCGGCTGGCTGGCGCTGGGCGCGGTGATCCTGCTCGGGCCGCGGCTCGGCCGTTATCCGAAGGAGGGCGGCGTGATGGCGCAGCCGCCGTCGAGCATTCCCTTCCTCGCGCTGGGTGCGTGGATCCTGACCGTGGGCTGGTTCGGTTTCAATGTGATGTCGGCGCAGACCATCGACAAGATTTCCGGGCTGGTCGCGGTGAACTCGCTGATGGCGATGTCCGGCGGCATCATCGTCGCGCTGATCCTCGGCCGCAACGATCCAGGCTTTGTCCACAACGGCCCGCTCGCGGGCCTGGTGGCGGTATGCGCCGGTTCGGACATCATGCATCCGGCAGGCGCTCTGGTGACCGGCGGAGTGGCTGGCGCGTTGTTTGTGTGGATGTTCACGCTGACGCAGAACAAGCTGAAGATCGACGACGTGCTCGGCGTGTGGCCGCTGCACGGGCTTTGCGGTGCCTGGGGCGGCATCGCCTGCGGCATCTTCGGCTCGAAAGCGCTGGGCGGGCTCGGCGGTGTCAGCCTGATGGCGCAACTGATCGGCACCGGCCTCGGCATTGCCATCGCACTCGCCGGCGGCTTCATCGTCTACGGCGTGCTCAAGGCCACCGTCGGCATCCGGCTCGATGCGGAAGAGGAATACAACGGTTCAGATTTGTCGATCCACAAGATCGGGGCGACGCCGGATCGCGAGGCGAATTGGTAAAACCTGATGCGTCATTCCGGCGTATGCCGGAGTCCAGTCTGGCGTCTGTTATTCCGCCAGTAATTTTTCTGGACCCCGGCTTGTGCCGGGGTGACGCATTAGGTGAATCAGTATGTATGGACGCCGTAACAAAGAGGCCGCGGCCAGGTCGCGCTCGACAACGGGGATCCGGCGGGTTACGCCGCTGCGCGGCTAACCCGCCCTACGGGGTGAATCAGAACGTCGCCGTGCCGCGCATCGCGTAGCAGCCGGCGGCGTTCGCGGTCCACAGCTCCACCGATGAACCGTCGGCCGCGGGCTGGCCGTTTACGGTGAATTTTTCCTGGTGGAAGATCGGGTGCGTGGCGCGGTAGTCGAGGCGGCGCACCGGGCGTTTGTCCATGCGCCGGCAAAGGTCGAGCAGCAATGTCGTCTGCAGCGGGCCGTGGACGATCAGGCCGGGATAACCTTCCTCGTCGCGGCAGTAGTCGAGGTCGTAGTGGATGCGGTGGGCGTTGAAGATCAGCGCCGAGTAGCGGAACAGCACCGCCTCGTTGGTTTCAAGCTCGCGGCGCCATGCGGCGTTTTGCGGTGCCGGTTTGCCTGCCGGCGGCGGCGCGCCTTTTTTCGCGGCATCGCGGTAGACGATGTCGTGCTCCTCGACGATGGCCACCGTGCCGTTGGCTCTGATCGTGTGGCGCACCGTGACAAACACCAGGTTGCCGCTGCTGCCGGACTTGGCTTCGACCGATAGGATTTCCGAATCGCGGCGGATCGCATCACCGATGCGCACCGGTGCGCGGAAGTCGATGCGGCCGCCGGCCCACATCCGCCGCGGCAGTGTCACCGGCGGCAGGAAGCCGCCGCGTTTGGGATGGCCGTCATGGCCCAGTTCGCGGTTGGCTGCGGTCTCGAGAAAGTACAGCCAGTGTGCGCTGTGCGGAATCGCGTCGCCGGTTTTTGCCGGCGGGTCGTCACGGTCCAGTGTTGCTGACAGCGCGTTGACCGGGAATGCGGTGGCGAGATCCTCGTGGCTTTCGGTCTTGCCTATCCATTGCCGCAGGTGATTTATGTCGTCAGTCATGATGTTTGGTTATAAATAATTGTTTTTATTGATTAATTTTTCAACGCCAGAGCGCGGGCGAGAGTGCGTGCCGGGTGACGATCCATCGCCATCACCGCATCCCGGATGCGCGTGGCCTGCGGTTTGGAGATCACCAGCGCCGCGTTGTCGTGAAACTTTTCGGTGATGTCCTCCGCCGACAGCGCGCGTTCGCCGGCGCCGCGGTTGATCTTTTCCATGTGCACGAATTCGCGGCCGTCTTTTGTTGTCACCACCACGCCGCCGGAGAAATATTTGGGGAAGGCGGAATCGGGATCGGCTTCGTGGTGCACCTTCTGCGCCAGCGCGAGGATCTGTGCGTCGTTCAGCGCATCGGTTTCGAGCTCGGCAAAGCCGAAGCGGCCGCGCACAAAGCAGGCGGCGAGCACGAACTGCACGCTGAACTTGGCCATGTAATCCGACACCGGGCGGCGGCGCATTTCCGGCGGCTCGGCGATGTAGTGGAAGGTTTCGGGGTGCAGCAGCGCGCGTATCTTGGTGATGTCTTCGGCCTTCACGTTGTGCTTGCGGCGGATCGCCAGCGCGGAATCGGCGCAGGCATGCAGCAGGTGGCAGATCGGGAAGGGCTTCACCGCGACTTCGCTGAGCAGCCATTCCTTGCCGAGGCCGCGCGTCATCGCGCCCATGTCGACTTCGTTGAAGCGGGTGCCGGTGTGTGAACGGAAAATGCCGTCGGCACCTTCGTAGATTTTTTTCGTGCCGACAAATCCGCCGCTGGCGAGGCCGGCCGCGGTGATGCCGCCGACCCCGGCCCATGCCGGATGAAGGCGCTTGTTCCAGGCGCCGTCGGCGCGGTGTTCGGAAATGGCGGAGGCGGTGCTGCCAGCGAAGCCCTGCGCGTACTGCAGGCGCTGCGGGCTAAGGTTGAACAGCTTGCCGGCTGCCACCGAGCAGCCGAAATGGCCGGCGATGCCGGTGGTGTGGAAACCCTGGGTGTGCATGGTGCCCTTGGCTGCGACACCGAGGCGCGTGGCGACCTCGACACCGAGCATGTAGGCCATCAGCAGGTCGGCGCCGCTGGCGTCGCGCCGCTCGGCGACACCCAGTGCGCAGGGGAAGGCGCTGGCGGTGGGATGCACGATGGCGCCGGGATGGGTGTCGTCGTAGTCGAGGCCGTGGGCGAGGATGCCGTTCATCAGCACCGCGTCGCGCATCGGCAGGCGCACGTTCATGCCGATCACCGTGTTGTCGCCGTTCTCGGCGATGTTGCTGATGCCGGCCAGTGCGTGCTGGGCAAAATCAAAACGTGTCGCGGCAAGCGCGGTGCCGCAGACATCGAGCACATGCAGCTTCGCGCATTCACGCACGTCGGCGGGGATGGCTTCCGGCGTCAGGCCGGCGGCGAATTCGGCGATCTGCTGGGAGATCGAGAGTGTGGTGGCGGCGTCGGCTGCCGGTGCGCTGGCGGGGGCGGTCTGTGCGGACATCGTGAGCCTCGGGGTCGGTGGATCAGTAGATCAATAGATGAGCGGCGACTGTACCAGTTTCGTTCGCGCCGGACGCGCCGGGTGCCGCATGCTGGTCACCATCAACCTACTGTCGATGGATTTTGTAATCGTTTGTTTTTATTGATTATTTTTCGGCGCTGGAGACAAGGCAGCAGTGGCTTCGCTGCTGCCCAGCATGCCTCGTCCGCTGTGGCCGACATCAGGCACTTCCAGCAGCGTCCAGTTGAAGGCCCAGCCGCGAGCCTGCGCCAGCTCGCGCGCGGTGCGGTAAAAATTGTGGCCGCGTTCGAAGCGGTTCGCACCCTGGCGGTCGGCGCCGGCGGTGACATTGAGGTCGGCATCGCGCTGGTTGTCGGCGGTGCCCAATAACAGCGTGACCGGCTGCGCGAGATAACGGCGCAGCGTGTC
>JAIENU010000184.1 GCA_019751125.1 Burkholderiales bacterium
AACACCGTGTCGCCGGTGGCTTCGGCGATGCGGGTCATCGCCGGATGGCAGATTTCGCGCAGGTTGAAGCGCGGCGCCGCGGTCAGCCCCAGCTCGAAGGCCATCGGTCCGAGGAAGTAGCGATGGGTTTCCGGGTCCTGCTGCACCATGCCCTCGTGCGCCAGGCATTTCAGCATGCGGTGCACGGTCGGCCGCTGCAGATTGGTGCGCGTGGCGAGATCGAGCAGGCGTGAGCCGCTGCGGTTATGGGCGGCAATCTCGCGCAGCAGCAACAGTGCGCGCTCGATGCTTTGGGTGCCGGTCAGGCGGCCTTGGGAGTCTTCACCGGAGAGTTTTGCAGGGGCCATATGCGTATGTTCCAGCTGGAGTTCAACGGACGGTTCGGCACTGGCGGTGTTGATGCAGTCCGAATCGTGAAAAACGGGAGCCCGCATTATGCCACCGCCTTCGTCATGGTGGAATAGCCGGGTTTGTGCTACCTTTAAGGCCTATATTTTGAGCAAAAAAAGCCTATCCGTCCAGATGTCGGACGATGCGCGGCAGATCAGCCATGGCCCTGCGGCCGGCCTGCGGTCACCAATGCCCCGCGTTTCAGCCCGCTGATCCGGCGACCTTTTCCCCGACTTTCTTGCCATCCCTTTTTGACCATTACTGCGATTCCACAGGAGCAACCCGCCATGAACGACCTGTCCCGACCCGCCGCCCAGACTTCCGCCGGCGCACGTTTCCGTGCCGCGCTGGCCGCTGAAAAACCGCTGCAGATTGTCGGCGCCATCAACGCCTACCACGCCCGCCTCGCCCAGCGCAGCGGCTTCAAGGCGATCTATCTGTCGGGTGGCGGCGTCGCTGCCGGTTCGCTGGGTGTGCCCGATCTGGCGATCAGCACGCTCGATGACGTGCTGACCGACGTGCGCCGCATCACCGACGTCTGCGACCTGCCGCTGCTGGTTGACGTCGACACCGGCTTTGGCGGCGCCTTCAACATCGCGCGCACCGTGAAGTCGCTGATCAAGTTCGGCGCCGGCGCGATGCATATCGAGGATCAGGTCATGCAGAAGCGCTGCGGCCACCGTCCGAACAAGGAGATCGTCAGCAAGGACGAGATGGTTGACCGCATCAAGGCGGCTGCCGATGCCAAGACCGACGCCAATTTCGTGATCATGGCGCGCACCGATTCACTGGCCATCGAAGGGCTGGACGCCGCGGTCGAGCGCGCAGTGGCCTGCGTCGAAGCCGGCGCCGACATGATTTTCCCGGAGGCGATCACCGACCTGCCGATGTACAAGAAATTCGCCGACGCGGTGAAGGTGCCGATCCTCGCCAACATCACCGAGTTCGGCAAGACGCCGCTGTTCTCGACCCAGGAGCTCGCCAGCGCCAACGTGGCGATGGCGCTGTATCCGCTGTCGGCCTGGCGTGCTGCCAACGCCGCGGCGCTGAAGGTCTACCAGAGCATCCGCAAGGAAGGCCACCAGAACAAGGTGGTGGACCTGATGCAGTCGCGCGATGATTTGTACGACTACCTCGATTACCACGCCTACGAACAGAAGCTCGACGCACTGTTCAAGCGCGACAAGAAATAATCGTCAACCACACCGACATCAACCGCAGCGGGGGAGTGAGGCAATGACCGGTATTCTGCTGTCCAGGGGTTTTGTAGCGCAGTACGGCGATCAGCTGCAGGCGGCCGCCAAGGCCGCCGGCGTGACGCCGCAGATTTTCCACCTGCCCGACGATGCGGCGCAGCGCCTGCCGGCGGAAACGCTGGCCAAGATCGAAGCCGCTTACCTGACCCGCGACATCCGCTTCTCCGACCACTATCACAGCTTCGGTGACGCGATGAAGGCGGCGCCGAACCTGAAGTGGGTGCATTTCACCAGCACCGGCATTGACCAGCATCCCTTCCTGCCTGCGCTGGACGAGCGCAAGGTGCGCCTGACCACCTCGGCCGGCACCAACGGCGAGCCGGTGGGCCAGACCGCGGCCTGCGGCCTGCTGATGCTGGCGCGCGGCTTCCCGCGCTGGATCGCCGCGCAGCGCGAACGCAAATGGGATCCGGCCCGTGGCAAGGATGTGCCGCGTGACCTGCGTGGCCAGACTGTGATCGTGGTCGGCCTCGGCACCATCGGCGCCACGGTGGCGCGGATGTGCCAGGCGCTGGAGATGAAGGTGATCGGCCTGCGCCGCAGCCCGAAACGCGACGGTGATCCGGTCGATGAGATGCACACGCTGGACAAGCTGCCCGCGCTGCTGCCCAAGGCCGACTGGCTGGTGCTGGCCTGCCCGTACACCAAGGAAACCCATCAGCTGGTCAATGCGAAGACGCTGGCGCTGATGCCCAAACACCTGCACCTGATCAACGTTGCACGTGGTGCGGTCTGCGACGAAAAAGCGCTGATCTCTGCGCTGCAGTCGAAACAGATCGCCGGCGCCTACCTCGACGTGTTCGAGAAGGAGCCGCTGCCCGCCGACTCGCCGCTGTGGGACATTCCCAACGTCATCGTCTCGCCGCACAACGCCTCGGCCTCCGCCGGCAACGATGACCGCGCCGCCGCGGTGTTCACCGGCAACCTCAAGCTGTATGCCACCGGCCAGAAAATGACCAACGAGCAGGGCTGAGACACGGAGAGCAAGTCGTGAAGAAGTGGCAGTGCGTCCTGTGCAATTTCATCTATGACGAGGCCGCGGGTTTGCCCGACGAGGGCATCCCGCCCGGTACGCGCTGGGAAGACGTGCCCGCCGACTGGACCTGTCCCTACTGCGGGGCGACCAAGGCCGATTTCGACATGATCGCGATCGGCTGAGCGGCGTTTCCGCACTGCCCCGGCGGTTTTCCGGAAGCGGTTAAAATACAAGGTCTTATCACCGGTAATCACCCGGCTGTGCCGGGTGCCACCCCATGCCGCTGTTCGCCTTCGGATTGAATCACCAGACCGCACCGCTCGATGTTCGCGAGCGCGTGGTGTTTGGCACCGAGCAGCTGACGCAGGCGCTGCGTGACCTGGTCGACCGCCGGCCGGTGAGCGAGGCGGCAATCATTTCCACCTGCAACCGCACCGAGGTCTATTGCTCGACCGCCGAGCCGCGCAGCGTGGTCGACTGGCTGGCCGGCTACCACCAGCTGAAGCCGGCGCAGATCCAGCCTTATCTTTATGAACTGCCGCAGGGTCGCGCGGTGAAACATGCCTTCCGCGTGGCCAGCGGGCTCGATTCGATGGTGTTGGGCGAACCGCAGATCCTCGGCCAGTTCAAGACTGCGGTGCGTTCGGCCGAGGAAGCCGGCACATTGGGCTGGCTGCTCAACAAGCTGTTCCAGCGCACCTTCTCGGTGGCGAAAACCGTGCGCAGCGAAACCGACATCGGCGCGAGCACGGTGTCGATGGCCGCCGCCGCGGTGCGCCTGGCCGAACGCATCTATCCGAGCATTGCCGAGCAGAGCCTGCTGTTCATCGGCGCCGGTGAAATGATCGATCTCGCCGCGACGCACTTCGCCGCGCACCATCCGCGCAGGATCACCTTTGCCAACCGCACCCAGGCGCGCGCCCAGCAGCTGGCCGACCGCTTTTTCGGCCACGTGATTCCGCTGAACGACATCGGCGCGCAGCTTGCGATGTACGACATCGTGGTCAGCTGCACCGCGAGCCCGCTGCCGATCATCGGCAAGGGCCTGATGGAAAGCGCGCTGCGTGCGCGCAAACACCGGCCGATGCTGATGTTCGACCTCGCCGTGCCGCGCGACATCGAGGCTGAAGTCGGCACGCTCGACGACGCCTTTCTCTATACCGTCGATGATCTGGGCCAGATCGCGCGCGAAGGCATGGACCAGCGCCAGAACGCGGTGGCCCAGGCCGAAGTCATCATCGAGAACCAGGTTTCCGATTTCATGCACTGGCTCGACAACCGCGAGCTGGTGCCGACCATCCGCGCGCTGCGTGACAACGCCGAACGCGCGCGCCGCCATGAACTGGAGCGCGCGCAGCGCCGGCTGGCCCACGGTGACGATCCGCAGCAGGTGATGGACGAGCTGTCGAAGGCACTGACCAACAAGTTCATGCACCCGCCCTCGCATGCGCTGAACCATGCCGCCGAGGATGAGCGCGCCGAACTCGCGGCACTGATCGCGCGGCTCTACCAGATCCAGCGGCCGGAGTAGCTGCGCGGCTGGCGCGTGCCCGTCCGGGCCGCGCTGCCGTGTGCGAATCTCGTTCCTCACACAGCCCATGAAACCCAGTATCGCTTCCAAACTTGACCAGTTGTCCATGCGCCTCGACGAGGTCGGCCGTTTGCTGAACACCGAGAACATCACCGCGGACATGGACAATTACCGCAAACTGACACGCGAGCATGCCGAGCTCGAGCCGGTGGTGGCCCTGTATCGCCAGTACCAGGCCAGCCTCGGTGATTTGAAGACGGCGCAGGAGATGTCGTCCGATCCGTCGATGCGTGAATTTGCCGACGCCGAAGTGGCCGAAACCAAAGCCCGCCTTGAAGATTTCGAGGCCGAGCTGCAGAAGCTGCTGCTGCCGAAAGACCCCAACGACGAGCGCAACATTTTCCTCGAGGTGCGCGCCGGCACCGGCGGCGACGAGTCCGCGCTGTTCGCGGCGGAGCTGTTCCGCATGTATGCGCGTTACGCCGAGCGCAAGCGCTGGCAGGTCGAGGTGATTTCGGAAAGCCCCTCGGACCTTGGCGGCTACCGCGAGATCATCGCGCGCATTGTCGGCCAGGGTGCGTACTCCAAACTCAAGTTCGAATCTGGCGGCCACCGTGTGCAACGGGTGCCGGTGACCGAAACCCAGGGCCGCATCCACACTTCGGCGTGCACGGTGGCGGTGATGCCGGAAGCCGATGAAGTGGGCGAGGTGACGCTGAATCCCGCCGATCTGCGCATCGACACCTTCCGTGCCTCCGGCGCCGGCGGCCAGCACGTCAACAAGACCGACTCGGCGATCCGTATCACCCATCTGCCGACGGGGCTGGTGGTCGAATGCCAGGACGACCGCTCGCAGCACAAGAACAAGGCACGCGCGATGGCAGTGCTTGCGGCGCGGCTGAAAGACAAACAGATGCGCGAGCAGCAGTCGAAGGAGGCGGCAACGCGCAAATCGCTGATCGGCAGCGGCGACCGTTCCGAACGCATCCGCACCTACAATTTCCCGCAGGGGCGTGTCACCGACCATCGCATCAACCTGACGCTGTACAAGATCGCGCAGCTGATCGAAGGCGACATCGATGAACTGGTCGATGCACTGGCGGCCGAGCATCAGGCTGAACAACTGGCCGAACTGGCGACCGAGCAGTAAGCGGCAGCAGCCAATAAATCATAAGCCATTGTTTTAATTGATAAATTTATATGTCCCCCGCGCTGACCCTTGCCCCGTTGCTGGCCGAAGCCCAGGCCGCCATCGGCCGCAGCGAAGCGCGGCTGCTGCTGCGCCAGGTGCTGGGCTGTGACGAGGCCTGGCTGATCGCACATGGCGAAGCGCCGCTGTCCGCGGAGCAGGCGGCGCAGTACCGCAGCTTGTGTACACGTCGCATCGCGGGTGAACCTGTGGCTTATATCTACGGCTCGCGCGAGTTCTACGGCCGTGAGTTTGCAGTGAATCCCGCGGTGCTGATTCCGCGTCCCGAAACCGAACTGCTGGTCGAACTCGCACTGGCGCGCCTGCCGCAGGGTGCTCGCGTACTGGATCTCGGCACCGGCAGCGGCTGCATCGGCATCACACTCGCCGCGGAACGCGCCGATCTGCAGGTGCTGCTGGTCGATGCCTCGACTGCCGCACTCGAGGTGGCGCGCGGCAACGCGCAGCGCTGGGCGCCGGCGAATACCACGCTGCTGGCGAGTCACTGGTATGACGCGGTGGATGGTGCCTGCTACGACCTGATCATTTCAAACCCGCCCTATGTCGCCGAGGGCGACGCGCATCTGGCGCAAGGCGACCTGCGTTTTGAACCGCGCAGCGCGCTGGCCGCGGGCGATGATGGCCTGGCCGATATCCGCCACATCATTGCTGGCGCGCGAAATCATTTGCTGCCCGGCGGCTGGCTGCTTTTTGAGCATGGCTACGACCAGGCTGAAGCCTGCGCCGCACTGCTCGACGCCGCGGGATTTTGCGAACGGGTGGCTGAGCGTGACCTCGCCGGCATCGTGCGCGTCAGTGGCGGGCGTTGTGGATGAGTGAAGACTCCAACAGCGCACGCCTGCGTCGTATGGCCGAATTGCGCGCGCTGTACGAAGGCCATGTCGCACGCTTTCGTGCGGTCGTGATGCAGGAACCTGCTTCACTGGCCCGCGAAGCCCATGCCGAGATGGAGGCGCTGCTGGAACAGGATCGCCGGCAGCCCGGCGCCGACGCGGTACGTTGCACCAGGGGCTGCAGCCATTGCTGCCACGGGCCGGTGGAAATCCGCGCGCATGAAGCCGTGCTGCTGGTGGAGCAGTTGCAGGCGGCAGGCCGCGTGCTCGATGTCGAAAAACTCGCACGCCAGAGCCGCTACAGCGTCGATACCTGGCGTGAACAGCCCGCGGCTGATCAGGCCTGCGTGTTCCTTGGCAACGACGGCGCCTGCACGGTGTACGACATGCGGCCCAATGCCTGCCGCAAGCTGCTGGTGACCAGCGACCCGCAGCATTGCGACATCCCGCGCGGAGAGTATGAAAAAATCGAACGCCGTTTTTGCTGGGAAGCCGAGATGCTCGAATCCGCGGCACTGGAAGTGTTCGGCCTGCAGCTGATGCCGCTGGCCCTGCGCGCCGCGCTGGGTGGCGACCGTTGACCCTGCGGGTGCGTGTCGTTAAACTTCAATCCCGATTGATTTAGTCAAGTTCAGTTCAGGAGTCGCAAGATGTCAGTCCAAGACACCATCAAACAACAGGTCACCGGCCACAAGGTCGTGCTCTACATGAAGGGTTCGCCCGATTTCCCGCAGTGTGGTTTCTCGGCCAATGCGGTGAACATCCTGCGTGCCTGCGGCGTTGATGCGCCGTTCACCGTCAACGTGCTCGAAGATGCGGAAATCCGCCAGGGCATCAAGGAATACGCCAACTGGCCGACGATTCCCCAGCTCTATGTCAACGGCGAATTTGTCGGCGGCTCGGACATCATGACCGAGATGTTCCAGAGTGGGGAGCTGAAAAAAATGCTGGGCTGATCACTTCAGTCCCGCAAAAAAGCCGGCGCAAGCCGGCTTTTTTATTTGCGCAATGGATTCCGCCGTTCAGCCTTGCAGCAACTGGAAGGCGGCGCGTGCAAGCAGGGTCAGCGCCATCACCAGCAGCAGCACCCTCAGCCAGCGCCGGTAGGTCGCGCCATCGATGCGGCTGCGCACCTTCGAGCCGTACCAGCTCGCAATCGTCGCCACTGCGGCCAGCGGCAGCGTGAACAGCCACTGTTCGGCGCTGGCGATGCCGCTGGGCAGCAGGGTTGCCAGCTGCGTCGATTTGCCGACGAGAAAGGAAATGTTCATCGCCGGCACCAGCAGCAGCGGCTGCAGGCCGATGCCGAGGTAGTAGATGATCAGCGGGGGCGCTGCGATGTTGGCGGTGGCTTCGCACAGCCCGCCAAGAAAACCGAAGACCAGACCAAAGGCCAGTTCATGGCGCTGCATCACCGGCCACTGCGACAGGCCGAGGCGGTCGAGGTTGAGGTAGAACAGGATCACGCCGGCGAGCAGCAGCGCGTAGGGAAAGCCGGGGTACAGCACAAACAGCTTCGCGCCGAGGGCGGCGCCGAACAGCGCCACCACCCCCATCCACCAGAAGCGCCTGAGCATGTCCAGCGAGCCGGGGCTGCGTGCGATGCTGACAAACACCGTGGCCAGGCAGGGGATCAGCACCATCACCACCGCGACCTGCATGCTGGTCGCCGCGGCGATCAGCGGCGTGGCGATCATCGGAAAACCCAGGCCCAGCGCGCCCTGGATCCAGCCGGCGACGGCAATGACGATCGCGACGTACGCGATCAGCCACAGTGACAGTGATTCGGGCCCGGCCATCAAATCTGCTCAGTTGCCGGCGCGGTTCATTGCCAGCGCAACGACCTCGGCGATGTGCAGGGCATGGCGTTGCGAACCCTGGGCAATCTGCTCGCGGCAGCTGTAGCCGCTGGCGATGATCATGGTGTCCGCGTCGGCAGCGCGTACTGCCGGCAGCAAGGCCGACTCCGCGGCTTTCAGCGACACCTCGACATGTTTCGGATGGAAGCCGAAGGCGCCGGCCATGCCGCAGCAGCCGGATTCGGCGGTGCGGGCTTTGATTCCCAGGCGTTTCAGCAGCGCCATTTCAGCGGTCATGCCGAACACCGCCTTCTGGTGGCAGTGGCCGTGCACCAGCGCTTCGCCGCCGAGTTGCGGCGCCTCCCAGCCCGGCACACGCATCAGGAAATCGCTGAACAGCTGGCACTGCTGCGCCAGTTTTGCCGCGCGCGGGTCATCACTCAACAGCTTCGGCAGCTCGTCGCGAAACACCGACAGGCAGGCCGGCTCAAGGCCGATCACCGGCGTGCCGGCGCGAATCTCGGCATCGAGCGCATCAAGAATTTCGCGCAGCTGTGCACGCGCGGTGTCGAGCAGGCCGAAGTCGTACAGCGGACGGCCGCAGCACAGCGACTGCGGCGGTACCACTACGCTGTAGCCTAATGTTTCGAGCACTTCGACTGCGGCGGCGGCGGAGCCGGGCTGGAAATGGTTGTTGAAGGTGTCGGCCCAGAGGATGACGCGCCCGCGCGTGCCGGTGGCCTGTCTGCGCCGGGCAAACCATTTGCGGAAGGTGCGCCGCGCGAATTTCGGCACCTCGCGGCTTTGCGCCACGCCGCCGGTCCACTTGAGCAGCGCAGACAGCCCGGGGGTGTGGGTGAGCAGGTTGGTGAGGCGCGGCGCCAGCGAGGCGACCCGCGCCCAGCGCTGGATCCAGCCCATGCTGTAGGCCTGCCGCGGACGCAGACGGCCGCGGTAGTGCTGGTGCATGAACTCGGCCTTGTAGGTGGCCATGTCGGTGTGTGTCGGGCAGTCGTTTTTGCAGCCCTTGCAGGCGAGGCACAGTTCCAGCGCCTCGCGCACTTCTTCACTTTGCCAGCCGTCGCGGATCAGTTCGCCGCGCAGCATCTCGGAGAGCAGCCGCGCACGGCCGCGCGTCGAATAACGCTCCTCGCGCGTGGCGCGGTAACTCGGGCACATCACGCCGCCTTCATGGGCGCGGCATTTGCCCATGCCGACGCAGCGTTCGATGGCGCGGGTGAAGCCCTTGCCTTCGCGGCTGTCGTAGTTGAAAACAGTGGCGGGTTGCCGCGGTGCGTAGTCCGGGCCGTATTTGAGATTCTCGTCGGCGCGGTAGGGGTCGATGACCTTGCCCGGATTCATCCGGTTGTCCGGATCCCAGATCGCCTTGAATTCGCGGAAGGCCTGCATCAGCTCTTCGCCGTACATGATCGGCAGGAACTCGGCCTTGGCCTGTCCGTCGCCATGTTCACCCGACAGCGAGCCACCGTACTTCACCACCAGTTCGGCGGCCGCGCGCAGGAAGCTGCGCCAGACCTGGATGCCTTCATGGCTGCGCGTGTCGAAGGTGATACGGGCGTGGATGCAGCCGTCACCGAAGTGGCCGTACAGGGAGGTCTGGTAACCGTGACGGTCAACCAGTGCCTGGAATTCGCGCAGGTAGTCGCCGAGGCGCAGCGGATCAACCGCGGCATCCTCCCAGCCGACGATCGGATCAACCGCGCCGGGTTCAATGGTCAGCGCGGTGGCCGAGGCGCCGGTTTCGCGGATGGTCCACACGCGTTCACACATTGCGGCATCGGTGATCAGCCACGAGGAAGGCTTCAGTGCGCCTTCGGGTTTTGCCGCGTAGTGGTCGACCAGTCCCTGGGCCTGAGCGGCGGCGGCCTCGACGGTGTCGGCGCCGAACTCGATCATGATCCAGGCATTGCCGGCCGGCAGCAGCTTGATGTCATCGCCGCGCAGCCCGCGCGCTTGCAGTCCGCCGATGATGCGTTCATCCAGTCCTTCGGTGGCGATCGGTTTGAACGGCAGGATTTCCGGCACCGCATCGCCGGCGAGGTAGATGTCGGGGAAACCCAGCACCAGCAGCACGCGGCTTTGCGGGCTGTCCACCAGCCGCGTTGTCGCGCCGAGCGTGAACACGCAGGTGCCTTCACTGCCGACCAGCGCGCGCGCGACGTTGAAGCCGTTTTCCGGCAGCAGCTGGTCGAGGTTGTAGCCGGAGACCCGGCGTTTGATTTTCGGAAAACGCGTGCGGATCAGCTCGGCGTACTTGTCGCGCAGGTCGCGCAGCCGGCCGTAGATTTCACCGCGGCGGCCGCCGGCGCGGATGATGCGCACCAGCTCGTCTTCCGGGGTCGGACCAACGGTCAGGCGCAGGCCGTCGTAGGTGACGATGTCCAGCGTCTCGACGTTGTCGACGGTCTTGCCGGCCATCACCGAATGCGCGCCGCAGGAGTTGTTGCCGATCATGCCGCCCAGCGTGCAGCGGCTGTGGGTTGCGGGATCTGGGCCGAAGGTGAGTTCGTGCTGTTCGGCGGCGTCACGCAGAGTGTCGCAGACCGTGCCCGGCTCGACACGTGCGATGCGTTTCGCCGGATCGACATGCAGCACGCGGTTCATGTACTTGGTGGTGTCGATCACCACCGCGATGTTCACGCACTGGCCGTTCTGTGAAGTGCCGCCGCCGCGCGGCAGGATCGGCACACCGTGTTCGCGGCAGATGTCGAGGGTGACGAGGATGTCCTCGATATTGCGCGGCAGTACCACGCCAATGGGGATCTGCCGGTAATTGGAGGCGTCGGCCGAGTACGCGGCACGCGCTGCGGTGTCAAAACGCACTTCGCCGGAAATGTTCTCGGCAAGCTGTCGCGCAAGCAGATCGTGATCCACCGCCGGCGCAGAAGGCAAAGCTGCGCGGTGGCCATCAAATAGGGCGTTCAAATCGACTCCGGTGAAGGGTGAACCACGGCTTGTGGTGGCGCCGCGCATATCCAAAAGGCAGCGTCCCCGGATTGTAGCCTGCCACTGCAGCCACGCCGCCGGACCAGCCTCGAATCCATCCCGCGATAAATCATAAATTATATAATAAAAACAATTACTTATAGCGTTTTCTGCAAGCGTTTGCAAATCATGCTGTCGCGGGCGTATGATGCCTGCCTCGCGGTGGCGCGTCAGACGCCGCCCTCAACGCAAGACCCGCATGGAGGAGCTCAAGATGAACACCATGGCAGACAGCAAGAATCTGGCGAAAGCCATCGCCGCCGGCGGCAAGGTGCGGATGACGCCCTCCGAAGCCTTTGTCGAAACCCTGGTTGCACAAGGCGTGAAGGACAGCTTCGGCGTGGTCGGTTCGGCCTATATGGATGCCCATGACCTGTTTCCGCTGGCGGGCATCCGTTTTGTGTCGGTGGCGCATGAGCAGAATGCCGCGCACATGGCCGACGGTTATTCGCGGGTCACCGGCAAACACGGCCTGTGCATCGCGCAGAACGGTCCCGGCATCACCAATTTTGTCACCGGCATCGCCGCCGCGTACTGGGCGCATTCGCCGGTGGTCTGCATCACGCCGGAATCGGGCAGCCTGACCATGGGCCTCGGCGGTTTCCAGGAAACCGAGCAGATGCCGATTTTCTCCAAGATCACCAAGTGGCAGGTGCACGTCAATTCGCCGCTGCGCATCGCCGAACTCACCGGCCGTGCCTTCGACATTGCGATGGCCGAGCGCGGCCCGGTGCAGGTCAACATCCCGCGCGATTATTTCTACGGTGAGGGTGATTACGAGATCCCGCAGCCGCACAAGCTCGAGCGCGGCGCTGGCGGCCCGGAAACGCTGGATGCCGCGGCGCGGATGCTGGCCAGGGCCAAGTTCCCGGTGATCCTCTCCGGTGGCGGCGTGGTGATGTCGAACGGCATCAAGGAATGCGCGGCGCTGGCCGAGTACCTGAGCGCGCCGGTGGTCAATTCCTATCTGCACAACGACTCCTTCCCGGCCAGCCATCCGCTGTGCTGCGGCCCGCTCGGCTACCAGGGCTCCAAGGCGGCAATGAAGCTGATCGCCAAGGCCGACGTGGTGCTGGCGCTGGGCTCGCGCCTCGGGCCCTTCGGCACGCTGCCGCAGCATGGCCTCGACTACTGGCCGAAGGATGCGAAGATCATCCAGGTCGATGCCGATTCGCGCATGCTCGGCCTGGTCAAGAAAACCACGGTCGGCATCTGCGGCGATGCGAAGCTGGCAGCGGTTGCCTTGCTCGAACGCGTCAAGGCGATTGCCAAACTGACGCCCAACAAATCGCGCATCGCCGAAATCCAGAAAGAGAAAAAAGCCTGGGCCGATGAACTCGACAAATGGCCGTCGCCGAACACCAAGACGCGCATCGGCCCGCGCCAGGCACTGGCCGCGCTGGCCCGTGCGATGCCGAAAAACGCGATGGTGTCCACCGACATCGGCAATGTCTGCTCGGTGTCGAACAGCTATCTGCATTTTGACCAGGCGCCGTCCTTCCTCGCCGCGATGAGTTTCGGCAACTGCGGTTATGCCTTCCCGGCGGCGATGGGCGCCAAGGTCGGCCGTCCCGACCGCCCGGCGATTGCCTATGTCGGCGACGGCGCCTGGGGGATGAGCCTCAATGAGGTGATGACCTGCGTGCGCGAAAAGATTCCGGCGATTGCCGTGGTCTTCAACAACGGCCAGTGGGGCGCCGAGAAGAAAAACCAGATCGACTACTTCGAGGGCCGTTTCCTCGGCACCAATCTGCAGAACCCGAACTTCGCCGAGGTCGCCGAATCGATGGGCGCGCAGGGCCTGACCGTGGAGCATGTCGACGAGGTCGGCGATGCGCTGCGTGCGGCGGTGCGCTCCAACAAGCCCACTGTGATCAACATGATGCTGACGCAGGAGCTCGGCGATCCCTTCCGCCGTGATGCCTTCCGCCAGCCGAAGCGCCTGCTGCCGAAGTACCGCAAGTTCAGCGCCAAGCAATATCGCTGAGCACGCTCCGCTTCAACAAAAAAGCCGGCCCTGGCCGGCTTTTTTTGAGCGCATCCAGTCATGACTGACAAATCCCCCCGCGCCGCGCGCCTCGCCGATGTGGCCCGGCTGGCGAAAGTGTCCACCGCCACCGTGTCGCGGGCGCTGACGCTGCCGCACAAGGTCAAGACGCGCACGCTGGAGCGGGTGCAGCAGGCAGCAAGCAGCCTCGGTTATGTCGCCCACGGCGCGGCGCGCGCGCTGGCTTCACGCCGCACCCAGACCATCGCCGCGGTGGTGCCGACGCTGGACAACGCGATCTTTGCCAACACCATCCATGCCTTGCAGCGCCGGCTCGACGAGGCCGGTTATGTGCTGCTGCTGGCCAGCCATGAGTTTGATGCCGATATTGAGGCGCGGGTCACGCGCAAGCTGATTGAGCGCGGCGTCGATGGCCTGGTGCTGCTCGGCACCACCCACCATCCCGAGATCTACCGCATGCTCGAGGCCCACGCGCTGCCGTATGTGCTGACCTGGGCCTGGGACGAGCGCGGCAACCATCCCTGTGTCGGTTTCGACAATCATGCCGCCGCGCAGCGCATCACCGAACACCTGCTCGATCTCGGCCACCGCCGCTTTGCGATGGTGTCGGGCATCACCGCACAGAACGAGCGTGCGCAGGAGCGCCTGGCCGGCGTGCGCGCGGCACTGGCGGCGCGCGGCCTGGAGCTGCAGCGGGTGGTCGAAAAACCGTACACCCATACCGGCGGGCGGGAAGGTTTGCGCGCGGTGTTTGCAGGCGCCGAGCCGCCAACCGCGGTGATCTGCGGCAACGATGTGCTGGCGATCGGCGCCATCGCCGAATGCCATGCCCGCGGTCTGAAGGTTCCGGAGGATGTGTCGATCACCGGTTTTGACGACATGGAACTGGCGGGGATGATGAAACCCGCGCTGACCACGATGCGTTTCCCGACCGCCGAACTCGGCGCCTACGCCGCCAACCACCTGCTGATGCGGCTGGAGGGCAAGGTGGTGGATTTGCGCTGCAAGCTGCCGACGGAACTGGTGGTGCGGGACAGCACTGCGGCACCGCGGGGCTGAAGCCCGCGCAGCCGGCATTCAGGCGAGCAGCTTGCGCGCCTTGGCGATCGCGGCCTTGACCCGGGCCGGTGCGGTGCCGCCGATATGGGCGCGGCTTTTCATCGAGCCTTCCAGCGTCAGCGCCTCGAACACATCGGGGCCGATCAGCTGCGAAAACTGGCGTAATTCCTCAAGCGGCATATCCGAGAGTTCACAACCGCGGGTTTCGGCCTGGCGTACTGCCAGCGCGACGGCTTCGTGGGCCTCGCGGAAGGGCAGGCCTTTTTTCACCAGGTAGTCGGCGAGGTCGGTCGCGGTGGCATAACCCTCGCGTGCCGCGGCGCGCATCGCCTCGGGCTTGACGGTGATGCCGCCGACCATGCCGCCGAACACCGCGAGGCTCGCGGTGAGCGTGTCCAGCGTGTCGAACAGCGGTTCCTTGTCTTCCTGGTTGTCCTTGTTGTACGCCAGCGGCTGGCCTTTCATCAGGGTCAGCAGCGCAACCAGGTGGCCGTTGATGCGGCCGGTCTTGCCGCGCACCAGTTCGGCGACGTCGGGATTCTTTTTCTGCGGCATGATCGACGAGCCGGTGCAGTAGCGGTCGGCGATGTCGATGAAGCCGAAGCGCGGGCTCATCCACAGGATCAGCTCCTCGCTGAACCGCGACAGGTGGGTCATCACCAGCGCCGCGGCGGCGACAAATTCGATCGCGAAGTCGCGGTCGGACACGGCATCGAGCGAGTTTTCGCAGACACCGTCGAAGCCGAGTTCCTTCGCCACCATCTGGCGGTCGATCGGGAAGGAGGTGCCGGCGAGCGCGGCCGCGCCCAGCGGCAGGCGGTTGACGCGTTTGCGGCAGTCGGCAAAACGCTGCGCGTCGCGCGTCAGCATCTCGACGTAGGCGAGCAGGTGGTGGGCGAAGGACACCGGCTGCGCCACCTGCAGGTGGGTGAAGCCGGGCATCACCGTCTCGCTGTGTTTGTCGGCGAGGTCGAGCAGCGCGCGCTGCAGGTTCTTGATCAGCGCCTGCACCTGGTCGATGCCGGCGCGCACATAAAGGCGAACATCGGTGGCGACCTGGTCATTGCGTGAGCGGCCGGTGTGCAGGCGCTTGCCGGCGTCGCCGACCATGTCGGTGAGCCTGCGCTCGATGTTCAGGTGTACGTCCTCGAGTTCGAGCGACCACTGGAACTGGCCAGCGCGGATTTCATCGGCGATTGCGGCGAGGCCTTTTTCGATCGCGGCGAGGTCGTCGGCGCTGATGATGTTCACCGCGCGCAGCATCTTCGCGTGTGCCAGCGAACCCTGGATGTCGAACTCGGCAAGGCGGTGGTCGAAGCCGACCGAGGCAGTGAAACGTTTGACGAGCTCGTCAACCGGCTCGCTGAAACGGCCCGACCACGGTTTGCTGGCGCCGGCTTTGGCTGCGGCGGGCGCGGATTTTTCTTTGGCGGACATGGGCTTGGGCGGGGACTGCTAGAATCGAATGAAGGAAAAAACAACGTAAAAACAGCGATGTCACGCAGTATAAATCATAACGTTCACCATAGCGCCCTGCCGGACTTCCGCAACCTCGGCATCCTGCTGCGCATCCTGCTGCTGGTGAACGGTATCGCGGTGCTGGCGACGCTGGTGCAGGCGCCGGATTTGTCCGCGGCGGCGCGCCAGTTCACCGCCAATGCCGCGCTGGTTGAGCCGATGCTGATGCTGAGCCTGCTCACGCTTTCGGCACTGGATCCCTGGCTGCGCCGGTTGCCGTATGCGGCAGGCATCGCCGCGGTGCTGGCCATCGAGGCGGCGCTGACCTTTGCGTTATACGAGCTGGCGCGTGACTGGCTGCTGACCGAGCCGGTGTCGGTGGCGCGCTGGCTGGTGCTGGTGCTGATGGTCAGCGCGACATTGCTGTCCTATTTCAATCTGCGCAGCCGCGCGCTGTCGCCGGCGCTGGCCGAGGCGCGCTTGCAGGCGCTGCAGGCGCGGATTCGCCCGCATTTCCTGTTCAACAGCATCAATGCCGTGCTGTCGCTGGTGCGTCAGCAGCCGCGCCAGGCCGAAACCGCGCTCGAGGACATGGCCGGCCTGTTTCGCGCGCTGATGGCCGACAACCGCGAACTGGCGCCGCTCGCCGACGAGGTCGAGCTCTGCCGCCAGTACCTGAACCTGGAAAAACTGCGCCTCGGCGAACGCCTGCTGGTTGAATGGCATGTCGACAAGATGCCGGGCGACGCGCTGATTCCGCCGCTGGCCCTGCAGCCGCTGCTGGAGAACGCGGTCTATCACGGCATCGAACCGGGCGAGGCGCCGGGTGTCGTCAGCATCAACATCTATGCCGCGCGCGACCGCCTGCACATCGTGCTGCGCAATCCGTACAAGGCCAGCGGCGACCACCACGCCGGCAACAAGATGGCGGTGGGCAACATCCGCGAACGCCTGCAGCTGCATTTTGATGTCGCCGCCGAGCTGGTCACACGCGTCGGCGAGGACAGCTATGAAGTGCGCATGGCGATGCCTTATGTGAAGGCAGCCAAGGCACGGCCGGCATGAGCACCGCCCCGCTGAAAATCCTGATCGTCGATGACGAAGCACCGGCGCGCAGCCGGATGCGCGACCTGCTCGCAGACATCAGTCCGCAATTGCCGCTGACCGTGGCCGGTGAAGCCGGCAATGGCCGCGAGGCCCTGGCGCTGGCCGCCGCGGAGCATCCCGACGTGGTGCTGCTCGATGTGCGCATGCCGGGCATGGACGGCATCGAGGTCGCGCAACACCTGCGCCTGATCGAGCCGCCGCCGGCGGTGATCTTTGCCACCGCCTTTGACAGTTACGCAATCCGCGCCTTTGACCTGCATGCGGTGGATTACCTGCTCAAGCCGATCCGCGCCGCGCGCCTGCAGGAGGCGCTGGCGCGTGCGCGCCCCGCGCAGCCGCCGCGTGGCGAAGCCCTGCAGGAACTGCGCGACACGCCGCGCAGCTGCCTAAGCGCGGCCGAGCGCGGCAAGGTGCACCTGATCCCGCTGGAAGATGTGCTGTATCTGCGCGCCGAACTGAAATACGTCACCGTGCGCACCGCCGCGCGTGAATTCCTGATCGAGGAATCACTGACCCGGCTCGAACAGGAATTTGCCGAACGTTTTGTGCGGGTGCACCGCAACTGCCTGGTGTCGCGCGCCGCGATCCGCGGTTTCGAGCGTGCCGAGGGTGATGCCGAGGGTGGCTGGCAGGTGCTGCTGGCCGGGCTGGATGAGCGCATTCCGGTGAGCCGCCGCCAGCAGCATGTGGTGCGTGAGCTGGCGCGCTAGGGTTTCTGCTTCGGCGGGTTGCGCATTTTTATCTGCCCCGCCTCGATCAACTGTTCGATGTACAGGCGGTAATAGTCCTCAAGCGCCAGGCCGACGAGGGGCTGAGCCACCGGCTGGCCGGCGCCGTCGAACACGATCAGCGTCGGCACTTTCCGCACCTTGAGGCTGCGCGCGAATGCGCGATGGGTGGTTGCGGCACCGCTGAAATCACGCAG
The DNA here is from genome assembly GCA_019751125.1 of Burkholderiales bacterium. Classification (GTDB taxonomy): domain Bacteria; phylum Pseudomonadota; class Gammaproteobacteria; order Burkholderiales; family SG8-41. The sequence goes on from JAIENU010000184.1 coordinate 17,559, forward strand.
CGGCGTGTCGCGGTCAACGTCGATCTCGCGGATCAGCACACGATCGCGCCACTGCGGATCGTTCTGCATGGGGATCAGGTGATCGCGCTGCGATGTCGCGCAATACGGGCAGGACTGCTGCATGAAGGCAATCAGCACCGGGATGCGTTTGCTGCGGCCTTCCGCGGCCAGTTGTGCCAGGTCGTCGGCGCGGACGAGCTGTGCCGCAGCCGGGACGGCACTGCTGCATGCTACAATCAGCAGCAATAAACGGCAAAATTTATTCAATAAAATCAATGGCTTACAGTAATGCCTGTGGTGGTCGCCGGGACTATGGCTGCGAATAAAGTGGATGCCGGGTCACAGCCGCTGGTGATTGCCACGCGCGAATCCGCACTGGCCCTGTGGCAGGCGCGGCATGTGCAATCACTGCTGCAGCAATTATATCCACGGCGCGTGGTGACCCTTCTTGGCATGACCACCGAAGGCGACCGCAAGCTCGGCAGCTCGCTGGCCAAGATTGGCGGCAAGGGCCTGTTCGTGAAGGAACTCGAGGACGCACTCGCCGATGGCCGCGCCGACCTCGCGGTGCATTCGGCCAAGGATGTGCCGATGCATCTGCCGCCGGGCTTCACGCTGGCCGCGATACTCGAACGCGCCGATCCGCGTGATGCCTTTGTCGCCACGCGTTACCGCAATCTTGCTGAACTGCCCGATGGCGCGCGCGTCGGCACCTCCAGCCTGCGCCGCGAGTGCCAGCTGCGCGCCGCTTATCCGCGGCTGCGCATTGAGCCGCTGCGCGGCAATGTGCAGACGCGCCTCAGAAAACTCGACGATGGGGAATACGATGCCATCATCCTCGCCGCCGCCGGATTAAAACGCCTCGGACTCACGGAGCGCATCACCGCATTGCTCGCGCCGGCGGAAAGCCTGCCCGCGGTCGGGCAGGGCGCACTGGCGATCGAATGCCGCGTCGATCGCGATGATGTGATCGAACTGCTGGCGCCGCTGAACCATGCCGCGACGCGACAGTGCGTGCTCGCCGAGCGCGCGTTGTCGAGGGCGCTGGCTGGCAGCTGCAATGTGCCGCTCGCCGGTTATGCCGAAATCGCCGGCAATCAGCTGCATCTGCGCGGCTTGGTCGGCACACCCGACGGCCGGCGCGTGCTGCGTGGTGAGCGCAGCGGTGATGCAGCCCATGCCGAAGCCCTCGGCAGTGCGCTCGCCGATGAACTGCGCGCGCAGGGTGCCGGCGACATTCTTGCTGCTGCAGCAAACGAGTCATGAAGGGCGCGCTCGCAGGTCGCGGCATCGTCGTTACCCGCCCGCAGCAACAGTCCGCGGCACTCGCCGCGATGATCACTGAAGCCGGTGGTCGCGCCTTTCAGTTTCCGGTGATTGAAATCCGCGACACCGATAAAACCGCAGAACTCGACGCGGTGATCGACCGGCTCGATGACTATCACATCGCCATTTTCATCAGCCCCAATGCCGCCGAACGGGCGTTGAATCGCATCGTTGCGCGGCGACGCTGGCCGCAAGCCCTTGCCGTGGCCGCTGTCGGTCCGGGTGGCGCGGCCGTACTGGCTGCGCAGGGCATCGCCGGTGTCACCGTGCCGGCAAAGCGTTTCGACAGCGAGGGCCTGCTCGGCACGCCACTGCTGCAGGCGGTGGCCAGGCGGCGGGTGGTGATTTTTCGCGGCAACGGCGGGCGCGAGTTTCTCGCTGAAGCGCTGCGCGAACGCGGTGCCGCGGTCGATGTAGTCGAGTGTTACCGCCGCGAACGGCCGCAGGCCGATGCCGCGCCGCTGCTCGCGGCCTGGTCGTGCGGTGAAGTCGATGCGGTGACGGTGACCAGCAGCGAAGGCCTGCACAATCTTTTTGTGATGCTCGGTGCCGCCGGTGAGGCGCTGCTGCGCGCAACCCCGGTGTTTGTGCCGCACCCGCGCATTGCCGCGGTGGCACGTGAACTGGGTTGTGCCCGCGTCAGCACAACCGATGCCGGCGACCGCGGGATTTTCGCGGCCTTGCAGGCGCATTTTCAGTGATCAATCCTGTCTGTTGTTTCAGACCTGCGTGTTATTCTCGAATGCATGAGTGAAGTCGAACAAAAAACGGTGGAACAGGCGCCGGCTGAACAGAAAACAGCTGCGCCGGCCACACGCCTTCCGCGACCGGTTCTGGCTGCGCTGCTGCTCGCCGTCGCAGCTGTCGTGTTCGGTGCCGTGCACTGGTTCCAGGATCGCGGTGCCGATGACGAACTGCGCCGTGAACTGGCGCGCCGCCTTGCCGAAATGGATGTCCAGAACAAGGAGGCCGCGAGCCGCTCGGCGCAGGCCGCCAACGCGCTGCGCGAGGCCGAGGTCAAGCTCGGCGTGCTCGAGGCCAAGCTCGCCGAATCCCAAAGCCAGCAGATCGCGCTGGAAGCGCTGTACCAAGAGCTTTCGCGCAACCGCGACGAATGGGCTTTCGCCGACATTGAGCAATCGGTGCTGCTCGCCAGCCAGCAGTTGCAGATCGCGGCCAATGTGCGCGCAGCGCTGATCGGCCTGGAAAACGCCGAAGCTCGGTTGCAGCGCCTGGACCAGCCGCGTTATGCCGGGCTCAAGCGCGCGCTGGCGCGCGACATCGAGAAACTCAAGGCGCTGCCGCTGACCGACATCTACGGCAGCAGCGCGCGTCTCGATGATGTGATTGCCGCCGTCGACAAGCTGCCGCTGGCGATGGATGCGCGCGCGCGGCCGGACAAGGCCGGCGACAAGGTTGCCGCTGCCGCCGACACACCTGGCTGGGAGCGTGTGCTGCGTGAAGCCTGGGCCGAGATGAAGCAGCTGGTGCGCATCCAGAGGAGCGGCGTGCAGGATGCCGCGCTGCTCGCGCCAGACCAGGCCTATTTCCTGCGCGAGAACCTGAAGCTGCGGCTGTCCAGCGCGCGGCTCGCGCTGCTCACCCGAGACACCCGCGCCTACCAGGGCGACCTGCGCAACGCGCTGGCCGCGCTGGAGACACATTTCGAGCGCAAGGACGCCGCAGTCATTGCTGCCGCAGGCACGCTGCGCAAGCTGCAGGCGGCGCAACTGCAGGCTGAGCTGCCCGACCTCGCCGAAACGCTGGAAGCGCTGCGCAAACTGCGCCTGCCGCGCGCCCGGCCCGCGGGCTGACATGGGGATTTGATACGCGATGCGCTGGCTGTTCTGGATCATCGGCCTTGCTGCCGCTGCCACCGCGCTGACGCTGCTCGGTGGCTTCAACGAAGGGTATGTGCTGATCGCGCTGCCCGGGCAGCGCATCGAACTGTCGCTGAACCTTGCAGTGATCCTGCTGCTGCTCGGCTTCATCACCGCCTATGCCCTGCTGCGCCTGCTGTTCACCGCCATCGATCTGCCGTCGCGCGTGGCTGCACTGCGCGCAAGGCGCAAGGCCGAGGGTGCGCAGCATGCACTGATCGAATCGCTGCGTGATTTTTTTGCCGGGCGCTTTGCCCGCGCCGAGAAGGGCGCGGTGCGCGCGGTCGAACTGGGCGCGGCGGCCGACGTTGGCGCGGTGATTGCCGCACACGCCGCGCACGGCCTGCGCGACCGGCCGCGCCGCGATGCACATCTTGAGAAGCTCGAGGCGGGTGGCGCGCCGCAGGCGGCGATCCGTGCCGTGGCGCGGGGACGGATGCTGATCGACGACCAGCGTCCGGAAGAGGCGCTGGCTGCGCTGGCCACGCTGCCGGTCAAGCACACCGCCGCGCTGCGCCTGGAATTGCGCGCGAGGCAGCGCCT
>JAIENU010000251.1 GCA_019751125.1 Burkholderiales bacterium
CTGGAGGGCGTTTACGGTGTCAGCGAACAGCAGCTGCGCGGGCTGATTGACGTCGGCTTTGTTCACCTGTCATCAGCGCAGCGTGACGACGTCTATGCCAGCCTGGTGCGCATGCTGACCGACCCGCGCAATGCGGCGGCACGGCCGCTGATCATCGAAGAAGTGGCGCGCCAGGCCTCGATGGTGCGTGGTGCACATGAGCGGCTCTCATTGCTCAGTGCGGCGGAAAAGCGCGCGATTGCCGCCGATGCACGCTCGGAGTTCGAGCGCCTGCCAGCGGATGACCGCGACAAGCTGCTGCAACTGCTGCGTTCCGGTGTGGCGCCGATGCCGCGCGATCTTAACGACCTGATCCTGGCGGAGCTGAGCGCGGTGACGCTCAGCCGCTGATCCTCCAGTTCAGGTTTACTCAGTCGCCGGTCCCGGCCGGCTTTAGCAGCGTGGCCGCACTGCGCTGCGGTTTGGCGGCATCGGTGCGGGCAATATCGCCGCAGAGTTCGCCGCCTTCCTCGATCTTGATCCGGCCGTAGCGGATTTTTCCCGAGAGTTTGCCGCTGGCATGTACGATCAGTTGTTCGCGCGCGGTGAGCTCGCCGTCGAAGCGGCCGTGGATCTCGGCGATGTCGATGCTGACGGTGCCTTTGAACACGCCGCGTTCGGCGATCTGGATCACCCTGCTGTCCATCGCGGCCTCCACCGTGCCTTCGACCACCAGCGTGTCGCAATCGGTGATCTCGACGCCCTTCAGCTTGATGTCGGGGCCGACGATCAGCTTGCTGCCCTGGGCAGGTTCGCTGCGGCTGCGTTCACTGGCGGCGGGGGCGGGGCTGCGCGGGCTTACCGGCGTGATGTTGTCGCGCGGAGCGGCTTCCGGGAGGGGTTCGGTGGTGGTCAGTGCCGGGGTGACGTTGACGTTGCGGCGCGGGGGTTCTTCGCGTTTTTTGAAAAAGGCATCTCGATTCAGCATGTCGGCTCCTGAAATTGGGTGCCCCTGTCCGGTTGGCGGGGTCATCCGGACGATGCTGTATGCAGGATCGGGGCCAGAATAAAAAAGTTAATTAATTCAATGGCTTGCTGATTGCGGTCTGCTGATTGGTCTGGGTATTCGTCGCATATTGGCGACACCAAATCAGGGAATATTCATAACCAATTGATTTTATTGGCTATTTTTTGACTGTCTGAACGACAGGCAAAAAAAAGGGCGCAGCGGTGCGCTGCGCCCACGAGCGGCACCCGGAGGTGCGGCTCGTGTGCCGGATGGTGGAGGAGGGGTCCACCCGGCACTGACCATCCCGGTCTGGTTGGGACCGGTACTGCGGAAGGCTCAGCCTGTCCGCGGGAATCCGCCGGATATTGGCGTATTCCCTTTTTAAATCAGGCGCTTGGCTGTAAGGCTTCGCGCCGGCCGATTTAGTGCTTGATGCTCGGTTTCAGGAACAGCGAGCTCGCGAATTGCTCGATCTTGTTGCTGATCCAGAGAATGGCATCAACGATCGCGTCGGCATCACGCATCGCGTTGATCGCAACCTGGCGCTCCTGCTCGCTCATGCGCACGGTATTGATCTTGTCATAAATGACTGAGCCAAATTTGATTTCGAGATCGTTTTTCATGTTAATTTTCCTAACCTTTCCTGTAGTTCGCCGTCCCGGCGTTTTGGACTCACTGCTTTTAAAGTCAATGAGTTCGGACGTAAGTATAGACCTGACCCGACCTCGATTGTTGCGTTGCAACACCTGATTTATTGTACGGGTTCAGAATACTTCTGGTAAGCTGAATGCCAATTAAGTCACAACACTGATGTATAACCCTTGTCTCAACACCCATGTCGCAACGTTTACCCCCACTCAATGCGTTAAAGGCCTTTGAGGCGGCTGCGCGTCATCTGAGCGTCAAAAAAGCCGCAGTCGAACTCAACGTCACGCCGGCCGCGGTCAGCCACCAGATCCGCACGCTTGAGGAATACCTCGACGTGCAGTTGTTTCATCGCTACAACCGTGCGCTCGAATTGACCGATGCCGCACGGGCCTGCCTGCCGAAGCTGCGGGAAGGATTCGATTGCCTGGCGCAGGCGGTGGAACGCCTGCGCACGCATACCAGCGGCGGCATGCTCACCGTCAGTGCTGCGCCGTCATTCGCCGCGCGCTGGCTGATGCCGAGGCTGCACCGCTTCATCGCCGCGCACCAGGAAATCGATGTGCGGGTATCGGCACGGATGCGCCGGGTCAGCGTTGACGGCAAGGTCGATGTTGCTGAACGTGCGACGATCGAAACCTGGCTCGACGATTCCGATGTCGCGATTCTTTACGGCCATGGCCATTATCCCGAGCTCGACGTGCACAAGCTGCTGTCATTGACCATCACGCCGATCTGCAGCCCCTCGCTGCTGACCGGCGAGCACGCCCTGCGCACGCCGGAAGACCTCCGGCACCACATGCTGCTGCATGACGACACCGGCGACATGTACGACGGCGAGTCCTTCTGGGAAGTCTGGCTTGAAGCAGCCGGGGTCAAAGGCATCGATGCCAAGCGCGGCGCGCATTTCAGCCACGCCGTGCTGGCTTTCGAGGCGGCGATGGATGCGGTGGGAGTGGTGGCCTCGATGCCGGCGCTCGCCGCCGAGGATCTGGCCGCGGGCAAGCTGGTGATGCCCTTCAATCTCAAGGTGCCGCTGCCCTCGGCCTATTACCTGGTCTGCGAGCCGCACGCGCGCACCCGTCCCGCGGTGGCGGCATTCCGTGACTGGCTGATCGCCGAAGCGGCGAAAGATCCCGCGAATCTGCCTGTCGTCTAGGCGGTCAGTTCAGGCGGCGCGGGCTGCCGGACGCACGATCTGGCGGTCATCAATCGGCAGATTGAGCAGTGCGGCGACGATGCCCATGCCGATGGTCAGCGACCACATGATTGTGTACGAGCCCGTGGCGTCGAACACATACCCACCGATCCACACGCCGGCAAAGCTGCCGATCTGGTGGAACAGGAAGGCAATCCCGGTCAGCGTCGACAGGTATTTCACGCCGAAGACATGGGCGATGAGCCCGCTGGTCAGCGGCACCGTGCCCAGCCACAGGAAGCCGATCGCGGTGGCGAACAGATACACCGTCATCGGGGAAATGGGCGCCAGCATGAACAGCAGCACCACCACCGAGCGCGTGAAGTAGAGCAGCGACAGCAGGTATTTCTTGGTGTGGCGGCCGCCCAGCCAGCCCCAGATGAAGCTGCCGATCATGTTGAAAAAACCGATCAGCGCCAGCGCCATCATGCCGGTTTCCGGTGTCATTTTCTGGTCTATGAGGTAAGCCGGAAAGTGTACCGCGATGAACAGCAGCTGGAAGCCGCACACGGTGTAACCCAGGCACAGCAATACATAACCGCGGTGCCCTGCAGCTTCTCTCAGCGCCTCGCCGATCGATTGCTTGTGCAGTGAAGTGGCCTGCGCCTGCTTGTCCTCGACCAGCGCGCTGGCGAGCGGCACGATCACCAGCACGGTCAGCGCAAGTACCGCCAGCGCCTGATGCCAGCCGACCTGGTTGATCAGCCACTGGCCGTAGGGAATGATCGCAAACTGGCCAAACGACCCTGCGGCACCGGCGATGCCCAGCGCTACACTGCGTTTTTCCGCAGGTACCGCGCGTCCGATCACGCCGAACACGATCGAAAATCCGCTGCAGCCCAGCGCCGCGCCGATCAGCAGCCCCGCGCTCAGCGTGAGCTCAAGACCGGTGGATGATATCGACATCAGGTAGAGGCCCAGTGCGTAGGCGAAAGCACCCCCGATCAGCACCCGCGCAGTGCCAAAACGGTCGGCAATCATCCCAGTGAGCGGCTGCGAGATGCCGTACATCAGGTTCTGGATCGCAATCGCGAAGGCAAAGGCCTCGCGGCCGATGCCGAGGTCGGCGGTCATCGGCTGCAGGTAGAGGCCGAAATTGTGGCGCACGCCGAGGGCGATGGTGAGGATCAGCCCCCCGCAGATCAGGATGACGGTGGGGGTGCGCCAGTTTGCTGTACTCATGGGATTCCGGGCTTGTAGCTCTGATGGTTCAGGCTGAGGATTCGGGGTGGTGGGGCCGATTCTAGCGGAAGCCTGCCGCGCGGCCGGCTGCCCGCCGTTCCGGTAGAATGCCGCCTGCGAAATCAGGGTGTAGCGCAGCCCGGTAGCGCGCCTGCCTTGGGCGCAGGAGGTCGTGGGTTCGAATCCCACCTCCCTGACCAGCAAATTCCCAGGCGAGCCATGATGTTGATGGCCGCCCCATGTTCAAAGAGTCGTGACGATGATTTTTGCCCTGATGCTGGGTGCCATACTCGGTTTTACCGCGCTGTCGCTGCCCCTGGCCTTTGTCGTGCTGGCCGTTTCACTGGCGCTAAAGGTGATCGCCGACATCCGTTTCGAGAAGCTGCCGTTTTTTAATGCGCCATCGCCATTCCTGATCTATTGCCACAACCTGGCGGAGCGTGGCGAGCCCACAGGCCACGCCTGGTTCAGCTATGCCGTGCAGCTGATCGGTTTCGGCATGATTTTTGGCGGCGCGCTGCTGGTCTTCGGCCGCTATCTTCAAGGATGGTGATACGGGGCCGGTGACGGCCTCGATTCATGCGCGCAGCGTGAACGGCGTGAAGCGGGTGTCGCGGTCGTAGTAATCCTCCTGCTCGGCTTTTTTCAGGAAAGCCACCACCTGGTAAGTGATCGGCGTGAACAGGATTTCAACGCCGACCTTGGTGATGAACTGCGCCAGCATGACCAGCGGCAGCTTGTCATCCGGAATGATGCCCGCGCCATAAAAGGCGAGCGGGTAGAACAGCGCCGAATCCACGGCCTCGCCACAGATCGTCGATCCGATGGTGCGTGACCACAGCCAGCGCCCCTGGGTGGCGATTTTCATTTTGGCGAGCACATAGGAGTTGACGAACTCGCCGCAGAAGTAGGCCACCATCGAAGCCGCAACCACGCGCGGCGCGTTGCCGAAAGCCACTTCGTAGGCGGACTGGTGCGTCCAGAACGGCGCCGGCGGCAGCGCCACCACCACCGCGGCCATGAACGAGGCGAAGGCGAGCCCGGCGAAACCGGCCCAGATCACCCGCCGGGCGCGGGCATAGCCATAGACCTCGGTCAGGATGTCGCCGAAGACATAGGAGATCGGAAAAAACAGCACGCCTGCGCCAAAGGTCAGCACGCCGACCAGCGGCAGCTCGAGCTGGGCGATCTTGGCGGGGCCGATCAGGTTCGAGCACACCAGCACGGTGACGAAGGCCGCCATCACCAGTTCGTAATAGCGGAAGTTGCGCGGGGTTGTCATGGGTTTAAACCTGAAAACCTTTAGCCCCAGAGGGCGCAGAGTTCGCAGAGAAAAACCCGAACCGGTTTTTGCAGTTCTCTGTGCCCTCTGTGGCCAGGCTTTTGACTTTTTTCATGTCAACGGCGCCGCGCAGTGTTTCTGGAAACCCGCCCGCGCGGACACCGTCCTGAACCAGCGCTCGTAGTTCGGCAGTGCGGGGCGTTCGATCGGCACATTGAACCAGCGATGCGCGAGCACGGCATGCGGGATGTCGGCCATCGTGAATGTGGCGCCGGCGAAATATTCGCATTGTGCAAGGTGGGCATCCGCCATCGCCAGATAACCCGCCAGTTTTGCGCGGTTGTCCTCGACCTCGGCCATGTTGCGCTTTTCCGGTGGTGTGCGGATCAGGATCCAGAACACCGGTTTCATGTGGTTCCACAGCGTGGTGCTGTACCACTCCATCCAGCGATCGGCGTCCGCGGCCTGGCGGGGGTCCGCCGGGCACAGGGTGCCGTGGCCGTGCTTGCGCGCGAGGTAACGCACGATGGCATGGGATTCCCATAGCCTGAAGCCGTCGTCATCGATCAGCGGTACCAGGCCGTTCGGATTCATTGCCTTGTATTCGGGCGTGTTGTTGATGCCGAACTGCATGCCGGCATCGACGCGTTCGAAGGACAGGCCGAGTTCGGCGCAGGTCCATAGCACTTTCTGCACGTTGATCGAATTGCTGCGTCCCCAGATTTTCAGCATGGCAGGCCTTCCCCGAAATATGACATGAGCGGCAGTCTACAGTACGGCCGCCGCTGCCCCGGTCACCGGGCGGCGTCTATAATCGCCGCAGTTCATCCACCGCAGTTAATTCACAGTATGGAGGAGTGACATGGGCAGCATGATCGAACTGACCGCGGCCGACGGCCACAAGTTTTCAGCCTACAAGGCGGAGCCCGCGGGCAAGCCACGCGGCGGGCTGGTGGTGGTGATGGAGATTTTTGGCGTCAACAGTCATATCCGTTCGGTGGCCGATGGTTATGCCGCGGATGGTTATCTGGTGATTGCGCCGGCGATGTTTGATCGAGTCCAGCGCGGTTACGAATGCGGCTACACCCCACCCGAGATCGAAGTCAGCCGCGGGCTGATGCAGAAGGCCAGCCTGGATGACGCGATCAAGGATGTGACCGCAGCGGTGCAGGCGCTGCAGGGTGCCGGCAAGACCGGTATCGTCGGCTATTGCTGGGGCGGCACCGTGGCTTGGAAGGCAGCTGCCGAGGTTGCCGGGCTCAGCTGCTCTTCACCACATTACGGTGGCGGCATTCCCAACAATGCCGCCCTGCAGGCGAAATGCCCGGTGATGTTTCACTGGGGCGAAAAAGACCAGGGCATTCCGATGGATGCGGTGGCCAAAGTCAAGGCCGCACATCCGCAGTGGCAGCACCACATTTACCCCGCAGGCCACGGTTTCAACTGCGACCAGCGTGGTTCTTATGATGCGGCGAGTGCGAAGCTTGCCCGTGAGCGCACGCTGGAATTCCTGCGCAAGCACATCGGCTGATCAGGGAGGGCGGCTCATGCCGCCCGCGTTCAGGAAGCGAGGGGATAGTCCTGCTGCAGGCGGAGCCATTGGCGGGCTTCGCAGACGGACTCGAAGAAACCGATCACGCCCCCGCGGTTCTGCACGACATTGCCGAAGAACTCGATCTTGTTGATCGGCCGGCCATAGTCGTCATGGACAATGCCTGGCACGTAATCGCGCAGGCAGTAGGCAATTGCGACGTGGTGCAGCTGGTCGGCCACCTGCTTGCCCAGATTGAAAACCTCAACCGGGCCGAGCTGGCATTCCGGGGAGTCGCCCTCAATCAGCACCCGGGTCAGTCCGTGACGCTGCACGGTGCCAGCGACATCGTGATGCAGGTCCGGTGCCGAGGCCGGGGTAAAGCGGAAATGGGGCTGAAGCAGGACGTGCAGATACTCGCTGTGGACCGTTAACGTGTAGCGGTTGTGCATGATCACTTGCCTCCGGAGGTGCTTCAGGCTGTCTTGAGAAGACGGACTGAAGGACATTGCGCTGGCTGGTGAGACCTGAGGTGACCTGATACGGTGATTTCAGTCTACTCCAAGGCACATCCCCGGAGTTTTGATTTGCATCAAGCCTGCGCGGCAATGGGTTGATTTCCGCGGGCGGGCGGTTTGCCTCGAGGGGGCATTCGGCAAATCATTGATTTACTGAATTTATTTTTCAGCCTCCAGGCGGAGTGACCCGTTTGGTGAATGCAGCGAAAAATTGCTCGGCCATTTTTCTGGCCACGCCATCGATCAACCGGGCTCCGACCTGGGCCAGTTTGCCGCCGATGGCAGCTTTGACACTGTAGCCAAGCCTGGTGGCTTCCCCCTCGGGAGTGAGCACCACACGGGCTTCGCCTTTGGCAAAGCCGGCAATGCCGCCCTGGCCTTCAAAATTGAGCGTGTATGCCCGCGGCGCATCGATCTCGGCGAGCAGCATGCGGCCCTTGAATTTTGCACTGACCGGACCGACTTTGGCGGTCATCGTCAGCAGGTATTCGGTGTCGGACTGGCGGTCGATCGAATCACAGCCGGGAATGCAGTCCTTCAGCACCGCGGTGTCGTTCAGGGCATCCCAGGTCGCCTGTTGCGATAGCGGGATCAGTTGTTCACCGTTCATTTCCATGGGGTCACTCCGTTTTGGCGGGGCCGATGTTAACCCAAGGCGCGGGATACAATAGAAGAATGGTGCGTAAGCCCGAAGATTAAGCTCAATTGGATTAAGCTCAATTATTCAACCAGAGTCTGTACTGTTCAGCGGGGAATTTGTTATGGATAGCGTCGACCTTCAAGTGATACGCACAGCCCGCGACTGGGTCGGGGCAGGTCATCGTGTGGTGCTGGCCACGGTGATCCGCACCTGGGGCTCTGCCCCGCGGCCCATTGGCGCGCTGTCGGCCATTCGCGGCGATGGCATGGTCGTCGGCTCGGTGTCCGGCGGCTGCGTCGAGGATGACATGATCCTGCGCGTAAAAGAGGGGCGGCTGGCCCAGGACAAGCCGGAGACCACCAAATACGGGGTATCGGCTGAGGAGGCGCAGCGTTTTGGTCTTCCCTGCGGGGGCACGCTGGAACTGGTTCTGGAGCCGCTGACGGCGGCGAGCGGCCTCGACGAACTGCTCTCGCGCATCGAACGCCACGAACTGGTGATGCGCCGGCTCGACATGGCCAGCGGCCGTGCGACCACCGGTGCGGCAAAGTGGCAGGATCAGCTGACATTCGACGGTGCAACGCTGCAGACGGTGTACGGCCCGCGCTGGCGCCTGCTGATCATTGGTGCCGGACAACTTTCCACCTATCTGGCGCAGATGGCGCAGGCGCTGGACTACCAGGTGTCGATCTGCGATCCGCGCGAGGAATACACCACCACCTTCGATGTGCCCGGTGTGACGCTCAAGCGCGGCATGCCCGACGATGTGGTCACTGCAATGAATCTCGACGGGCACAGCGCGGTGGTGACGCTGACCCACGATCCCAAGCTCGATGACATGGCGCTGCTCGAGGCGCTGAAGTCGCCGGCTTTTTACATTGGCGCGATCGGTTCCAAAAAGAACAACGACGCGAGGCGGGAGCGTCTGGCCGAATTCGACCTGTCACAGGCGGAAATCGCCCGCCTGCATGGTCCGGTGGGGCTGAAGATCGGCAGCAAGACGCCGCCTGAAATCGCCGTGGCCATCCTTGCCGAGATGACCGCCATCCGCAACGGGGTCGATCCGAAGACCCTCGCCGAGCCGCCCAAGGCGACGACTGCGGGCTGCACCGTCAGCTGAGGTTTCAGCTCTCGGCCCACATCCGCAGCAGGTTGTGATAGGTCGAGGTCAGGCGCACGGCGGCATCCGATTCGCCCTGTCCGGCGCGCAGCTGCAGCAGTGCCATATCCATGTCGTAGAGCAGGCGCCGCTGCGCAGGGTCGCGCACCATGCTCTGCAGGAACATGAAGCAGGACACCCGCTCGCCGCGGGTCACCGGCGTCACCGCATGCACCGACGACGAGGGGTAGAGCACCAGGCTGCCGGCGTCGAGCTTGACGCCATGGTTGCCGAAGGTGTCCTCGACCGTCAGCACGCCGCCGTCATAGTCAGCGGGGTCAGAAAGGAACAGCGTGGCCGAGATGTCGGCTCGCACATAGCTGCCCTGGCCGCCGGGGGCGAGGCGCATCGCATTGTCGACATGAAAGCCGTAGGTGTTGGTGCTGCCGCTGTATCGGTTGAAAAACGGCGGCAGGATGCGCAGCGGCAGCGCCGCCGAGAAAAACACCGCGCTGCGGTTCAGCGCCTCGTAAACCAGCCGGCGCAACGCGGGCAGGTGTTCGGCATCCTCGGGCAGTTGCTCGTTGTTCTTGCGTTGCGCTGCCTGCAGGCCGGCGGTGTGGGGGCCGCCGGTCCAGCGCGAACCTGCAAGCAGTGTGCGCGCACGGGCGAGTTCATCGGGATTGAGCAGGTTATCGATGGTCAGCAGCATGGCTTCGGGCTCAGCTTTCGCAGGGTCAGTATTTCATTTCCGCGGTCAGGATCACCGTGCGGCGGATGCCGGGGATCGTGAACGGGCCGTTGTCGTAGATCGCGTCGTAGTACAGCTTGTCGAACAGGTTTTTCACGTTCAGGCGCAGCGCCCAGTTCTTCTGCTCGTAGGCCGCCATCGCATCCCAGCGCGCGTAGGCCGGCGCCGTGTTCGGGTGGTAGGCACCGTTCAATGTCGGCACCGCACCGGCGCCGCTGGGGTTGAAGGCTTCGCGGTCGCCCTTCATCTCGACGCCGCCGCCGATTTTCCACGGGCCTTCAAGCTTGTAGGTGGACCACAGGTTGAGGGTGTAGCGCGGCGTGTTGCGCGAGCGTTTGCCGGTGTATTCCGGGTTGCCGGTGGTGATGGCGCCGGTGCCGGCGTTGACGTTGGCAGCCACTTCGAGGATTTTCGGATCCATGAAGGCGACGCCGGCAAACACCTCCAGGCGCTCGGTGACGCGGCCCGCGGCTTCCAGTTCGAGGCCGTCGGTGCGGCGCTTCCTGGTCAGGATCGTCGCCGTCGATTCGAGGTCGGCGCTGCGCTCCCATTTTTTTGTGGCACGGTACAGCGCAGCGCGCAGCGCGAGGTCGCCGTCGGCGAGCAGCCATTTCGCACCGAGCTCGATCACATCGCTCCGCTCCGGCGGCAGCGGTGTCACGGTGAGCTGGTAGAGGTCGGCGGTCGGGCTGAACGAATCGCTCCAGCCGAGGTAGTAATGCGTCGCCGAGGTCGGGTGGAAGGACAGCGCGCTGCGGTAGCTGTTTTCGTTGTACGACAGGCGCGGCGAGGTGGCGCTGCTGTAAACCGCATCGAGCGTGTCGTGGCGCACGCCGGCGGTGAATTTCCAGCGCGGGATGAATTCCACCGTGTCCTGGATGTAGATCGCGCGCGAGTTGCCCTTGAATTCGACTGCATTGCCGGCGGTGGCTTCCTGATAGGGGTAGTAGGCCGGTGCCGCGGCGTTGCCGAAGTTCTGCAGGCCCTTGCGGTGGCTGTCCTCGCGCAGGTATTCGAAGCCGGTGAGCAGCTCGTGCTTCATGCCCATTGCCGTGAATCTGGTGCTGAGGTCGGACTGCAGTGTCAGCGTTTCGTAGTCCGAGGCGCGGCTCTGGTTGCCGCCGACGCCGGCCAGCGCATTGGGCAGCGTGTTGACGTTGGGCGTCTTGCCCCAGAAGCTGCGCTCGTAATCACCGTAGCGCAGTTGCGTGCGCAGCTGGGTCGACGGCGAGAAGCGGTATTCGTTGACCAGCGTGGTGACCTTGGTATCGCTGTCGTCGAAGGTGCGGTCGATGCCGAAAAAGGTGCTGGCCGGCAGGATCTGGCCCGGGGCACGCGTGGCATTGTCGAAGGACACGCCGTAGTCGGGGTTGTCCTTGGTCGCGATCTGGTAGTGGTTGACCCAGAAGCGGTTGTTGGAATTCTGGTTCAGCGCCAGGCTCAGCGCAAAACCCTTGCGGTGGACTTCGGGCTGGCTGCCGGTGGCAGGGTTACTGCGCCAGCTGCCTTCGTCACGCTGCATCATGTTCACTCGCAGTTGGGTGTCCTGGCTGAAGGCCTTGTTCAGGTCGGCGGTGGCTTCACGGTAATCGTAGCTGCCGATGCTGCCGCTGAACTTGTACTGGTCGAAGCGCAGCGGCGTCTTGGTCACCTGGTTGATCACGCCGCCGGCCTGGCCGCGGCCGAACAGCATGGCGCCGGCGCCGCGCAGCACGTCGATCTGCTCGAGGTTGAAGGTTTCGCGGTTGTACTGGGCGGTGTCGCGGATGCCGTCAAGATACATGTCACCGAAGGTGTAAAAGCCGCGCAGGTTCATGTTGTCACCGGAGCGTCCGCCTTCCGCGGCGTTGAAGCTGATGCCGGAGACATTGCGCAGTGCCTCGCGCAGGCTGCCGACCTGCTGCTGTTCCATCAGCGTGTTGGTCAGCGTGGTGATCGCCTGCGGGATTTCATGCGGATCCTGCAGCGTCTTGCCGACGCGGGTGGTGGTGGCGCGCAGGCCATCGGGTTTTTCGCTGTCGGTTTCAACGCGCACGGTGGGCAGTTCCTTGGCCTGCACCGGGTTGGCGGCCTGCGCCCAGGCCTGGGCGGGCAGGCCGCTCAGCAGCATGGCGCCCAGCGGCAGCAGGGCATGCGCCAGTTTCGCCGGACGGGTGGGGGTGTTTGTTGAACTGCGGCATGCGCGAATGGCACGGGTGATCGGATTAAGACGGAACGGTGTGGCTGCTGCCATGGTGGACTCCCTGTTTTCTCGCGTGGATTTGTTGCTGGCTGACGCGAGTTCCGGATGGAGTCGTGCTGGCTTGCTGTTGAAAATCGTGTTTGAAGCAGTGCGGCGTGTGGATGGCCCCGGTTATTCCTGGTTGATGTTTATTTCTGGTCGCGCGGATCGGTGACAAAGCCGATCCTGGTCAGGCCGTGTTTTGCGGCGTCGGCCATCACTCGGGCCACGCTGCGGTAGGCGACTTCGCCGTCGGCGCGCAGGTGCAGTTCCGGCGGCGGATTCTGCGTGGAGACTGCCTGCATGCGTGAGCGCAGACCGGATTCATCGACGATCTCGCCGTTCCAGAACACCACGCCGTGGCGGTCGATGCCGATCTGGATGTTTTCGGGTTGGGTCTGGTTGACCTGGCTGGAGGCCTTGGGCAGGTCAACCTTGACCGCGTGGGTGAGCAAGGGTGCTGTAATGATGAAAATCACCAGCAGCACCAGCATCACGTCGATCAGCGGAACCATGTTGATTTCCGCCATCGGTGCGCCGTCGCTGTTGTTGCCGGGGTCGGAGAATGCCATATGCGGACTCCCTGGCTTTCAGGCTGCGGCGCGCAGGCTGCGGCCGGTGAGGATCATCAGCTGCAGGTCGTGGGCGTGGCTGTCGAGTGTCGCGAGCTGGGTGCGGTTGCGGCGCACCAGATAGTTGTAGCCGAGCACCGCGGGAATCGCCACCGCCAGGCCCAGTGCGGTCATGATCAGTGCCTCGCCCACCGGGCCGGCCACCTTGTCCAGCGTTCCCTGGCCGCTGAGTCCGATGCTGACCAGCGCGTGATAGACACCCCACACCGTGCCGAACAGGCCGATGAACGGTGCGGTGCTGCCGATCGAAGCGAGCACGGTCAGGCCGGATTCGCTGCGATGTGATTCTTCGGCGATTGCGCGGCGGATGCTGCGCGCGAGCAACTCGTCGCGCATTGCCGGACTTTGCGTGGCAACCAGTTGCGCGGCGTCGAGCGTGCGCTGCGTGACGCGGGAGAAGGGTTCCGCAGTGTCCAGCGCGGCGGCCACGTCGTTCAGGTTGTCGCCGGCCCGGGTGAAAGCCGAGAGGAAACGACGGCTGCGGCCGCTGGTGCGCCATTGCGCGATGATCTTGTTGATGAACAGCGCCCAGGTGATCACGCTCATCAGCAGCAGCACGGCGAGCAGGGTGCCGCCGACGGCGTCGGTCTGCGCCAGGAAATGCATCAGGCCCAGTGCTTGCGGGTCCGGTGTTTGTGCGGTTTGCGATAGGTCCAAGATGTTTCAGCTCCTGATTGAAAACGAGATCGGTACCAGCACCCAGGCGCTGACCGTGGTGTCGCCCTGGCGCGCGGCGACGAATTTCCATTGCTTCACGGTTTCGAGGGCCGCGGCATCGAGGCGGTCGAAACCGCTGGAGGTGCGCAGCCGCACTTCCAGCGGCAGGCCGGCGGTGCTGACCAGCACATGCAGCATCACCCGGCCCTGTTCACCGAGGCGGCGCGAGACTGCCGGGTAACGCGGCGGGGGATTGTTCAGATAGTCGGCGTCGAAACGCGGCGGGGCAACGGCTGCTGCTGCGGGTGGTGCCGCGGCGGCAATCGGTTCCAGCGGGCGCGGCTCGACCGGCGGTGCGGCCCAGGTGGTCTGGGGTGCGGCCTGCGGCGTGGTGGCAAGCACCGGCTGGGGCTGGGTCGGCCGCGGCGTTTGTTTGGCTACGGGTTTCGGTTTCGGCAACTCTGTCGGTTTCACGGCAGGCGGTGCCGGCAGCAGGCTGACCATCAGCGGTGTGGCCTGGCTTATGGCCTCGCGCACCGGGGCGTGGCTGAGCAGCAGGGCGGCTATTGCCAGATGCAACACCACGGCGGTCCACAGGCCCGGATTCTGTTGGATGTGGAAGGTGAATCGAGGCATCAGGACGGACTCTATTTGTGCTGCAACATCAGGCATTTAAATCGTAACTAATTGAATTAAATGAAAATAATTATTAAATGCGAAACGTAATGATAATGATTCTTGTTTCAAATTGCAACAGTTCTGAACCCAATCGATGAGGTGGTGTTCTCCGGGGCCGGTTAAAGGAGAAGGCGCCAGCTATAGTTGATGTTTTTGCGATGACATTTTTTGCACAGGAAGGCGTCATGAACATTGCATTCATCGGGGTTGGCGTGATGGGCGGGCCGATGGCCGGACATCTGGCCAAGGCGGGCTACAGCGTTGCCGTTTACAACCGCAGCGTGGCGAAGGCCGAAGCCTGGGCTGCGAAACATGGCGGCCGTGTTGCCGCGACGCCGGCAGAGGCGGCAAAAGGCGCCGAGCTGGTGTGCTGCTGCGTCGGCAACGACGCCGATGTGCGCGAGGTGACGACAGGCGCGCAGGGCGCGTTCGCGGCGATGGCGAAAGACGCGATCTTTGTCGATCACACCACCGCCTCGGCGACACTCGCGGTCGAGCTGCACGCCGCCGCGCGCAAGGCCGGACTGCATTTTCTCGATGCGCCGGTGTCCGGCGGCCAGTCCGGTGCCGAGAATGGCGTGCTGACGGTGATGGCTGGCGGTGATGAGGCAGCGTTCAGGCGTGCCGAGCCGCTGCTGCGCCACTATTCACGCGCGGTGACGCTGATGGGACCCGCAGGCGCCGGCCAGAAAACCAAGATGGTCAACCAGATCTGTGTTGCCGGTGTGGTGCAGGGTCTGGCGGAGGGCCTCGCCTTTGCGCTGCATGCCGGCCTTGATGCCAAGCTGGTGGTCGATGTGATTTCCAAGGGCGCGGCGAATTCCTGGCAGATGGAGAATCGCGGCAAGACCATGGTCGATGACCGTTTCGATTTCGGTTTCGCGGTGGACCTGATGCGCAAGGATCTGCGCATTACCATGGATGAAGCGCGCGGCAACGGCGCGCAATTGCCGGCCACGGCGCTGATTGACCAGTTCTACGCCCGTGTGCAACAGCTAGGCGGTGGTAAGCTCGACACCAGCAGCTTGATCAAGCTGCTGGCCCCGCGGTGAAAGGCATCCAGTGAGTGATCAGCAACAGTCCCGGCAGTCGGCGGCACCGCGAGCGGTGGTGCCGGCGCTGCCCGCAGCCACGGTAACCGTGGTGCGCGACACCGGTGGCGGCATCGAAGTACTGATGATGCGCCGCAATCTCAGGTCAGGTTTTGTGCCGGGCATGTATGTGTTTCCCGGCGGCGGTCTGGACCAGGCTGATTTATCTTTTAAAAACAATGGCTTATGTAATTGCCTCGAAGATCATGCGGCCAGCGCGGCGCTGGGCCTCGGTTGCGACGGCATTGGCTACTGGGCAGCGGCGATCCGCGAAGCCTTTGAAGAGGCGGGCCTGCTGCTGGCGCGTGACGCACAGGGCCGGCCGCTGGCTTTCAGCGAGACATCTACGCAGCAGCGTTTTGATGAACACCGGCGGCGCCTGAATGCCGGTGAACTCGGGTTCGCCGATCTGCTGCGCGAAGAAGGTTTGCAGCTGGCTGCCGACCAGCTGACTTATTTTGCGCACTGGATCACGCCGGTCACAGCACCCCGCCGCTATGACACGCGCTTTTTCATGGCCGAGGCACCGGCCGGCCAGGAGCCGCTGCACGACGATCACGAGACCATCGCCGCAACCTGGATCAGTCCGGCCGAAGCGCTGTCGCTGCATGCGCGCGGCACATTCGAAATGCGCACGCCGACCGTGCGCACGCTGGAAACCTTTGCCGCCTGCGACACGGTGGCGAGCCTGCGCCGCAGCCTCGCCACGGTGCAGGGCAATGTGCAGGCTTTGATGCCGCGCATCGCCAAAAACGGCCAGCGCCTGCTGCCCGGTGAACCGGGTTACGAAGAAGCGGGCACCGCCGAGGGCGCCGGAGCATGGCAGAACTGATCGTTCCGGGTCAGATCGTTGCCATCGCACCCGGCGTGCGCCGCATCACCGCGCCCAATCCCGGCGTGATGACCGGCCCTGGCACCAATGCCTACCTGATCGGCGAAACGGATGGCGACGGCGGGCTTGCGCTGATCGATCCCGGTCCCGACCTCGACGCCCATCGTGATGTACTGCTGGCTGCCGCTGGCACACGCCTGCGCTGGATACTGTGCACGCACACCCATCGCGACCATTCGCCTCTGGCGCAGGCGCTGAAGTCAGCCACCGGCGCGCAGCTGCTCGGCCACGGCGTGACGCCCGGCGATGGCCGGCAGGACGAAACCTTCAGGCCGGATCGCACGCTGCTGGATGGCGATGTGGTTGACTGCGGCGCATTCCGCCTGCGCGCGGTGCACACACCCGGCCATGCCTCGAACCACCTGTGTTACCTGCTCGAGGATCACGGGCTGTTGTTCACCGGCGACCACGTGATGCAGGGCTCGACCGTGGTCATTTCGCCGCCCGATGGCGACATGCAGGCCTACCTCGATTCTCTGCAGCGCCTGCCCGGACTGCCGGTGACGCGGTTTGCGCCGGGTCATGGCCATGTCATCGAAACACCGCGGGAGGAGGTGCAGCGCCTGGTTGCGCACCGCCTGAAACGCGAGGAAAAAATCCACGCCGCGCTGGCGGCCCACGGGCCGGGCACCCTCGAGATGCTGGTGCGTCATGCCTACGATGACGTGCCAGAGCGCATCCATCCCGTCGCGATGCGTTCGCTGCATGCCCACCTGCTGCGGCTGCAACATCACGGGCGGGCATCGTCAGAGTCGGGGCGGTGGAGCGCCAGATGATCGCCAGCCTCCGCAGCCGGCTTCGCAACTTTCCGGGCGTCAATCTGGCGATCGGACTGTTCAGCGCAATACTGGTTGCCGCGCTGTGGTTGTTCGTGGTCACCGAGAACCGCGGCGAGCGTGTTGCCGCCGTCGAGGCGGCTGTCAAGCAGAACTCGAACCTGGCGGTGGCCTACGAAGAACACATCGTGCGCACGCTGCGGGGTTTCGACAACGCCCTCAAGTTCGTCCGGTACGAATATCGCCGTCTCGGCCGGCGCATGGACATCGCGCGCTACATCGAGGATGGCGTCATCGACGGGCAGCTGTTCAGCATCATCAGCGTGGTCGACGAGCGCGGCGACATCGTGCTCAGCAGCAAACCCTTCAAGCCGACCAATTACGCGGACCGGGAGTTTTTCCAGGTTCACCAGCGCTCGCCTGACCGTGATCTGATACACGTCAGCAAGCCGGTGTTGGGGCGCATTTCCGAATCCTGGCAGGTGCCGATGTCGCGGCGCATCAACAGGGATGACGGTTCATTCGGCGGCGTGATCGTGCTTTCGGTCGATCCCGGCTATTTCGCGCGCTTCTACCAGAAGTCGGATATCGGCCCCAGCGGCGCGGTGATGCTGGTGGGGCTTGACGGCATCGCGCGTGCGCGGCGGGTCGGCAACACCACCGGCTTCGGCATGGACATGTCCGACAGCAGCCTGCTGCGTGAACGGTCGCGCAGTCCGAACGGCGAATTTCTCAGCATGGGCGGCGTTGATGGAGTTCCCCGTTATTTCAGCTACCGCACGCTGCCGGGTTTCCCGCTGGTGGTGGCGGTGGGGGTCGCGGAGCAGGAGGTTCTCGGCGACCTGATCCGCCGCCACAACCGCGACTATCTTGTTGCCCTGCTGCTGACCATGGTGATCCTGATGTTCAACGCGGCGCTGCTGGTGGCAACACGGCGGCAGGAGCGTTCGGCGATCGAACTGGCCACCAGCGAGGCGCGCTTCCGCTCCACTTTCGAGCAGGCGGCGATCGGCATCTGCCACAGCTCGCTGGAGCGGCGGTTTCTTGCAGTCAACCGCACCTTCTGCGACATGCTCGGTTACACCCGTGAAGAACTGATCGGCAAGCCGGTATGGGAAATAATCCACCACGATGACCGCGGCGATGAGCCGCTGTTCCGCGACAAGCTGCTGTCGGGCAAACTGGAAAGCCACGCCGCAGAGAAGCGCTATGTGCGCAAGGATGGCCGGGTGATCTGGGTCCATCGCACCATTTCAGTGGTGCGTGACCACGCCGGCGAGCCCCTGTATTTCCTGCGCGTGGTCGAGGATGTCACCGAACGCAAGCGCCTCGAGCAGGAGCTGCAGGCGCTGGCCGCCACCGATGCGCTGACCGGGCTGCCCAACCGCCGCACATTCATGGCCCGTCTCGAAGAAGAGTACGCACGTTTGCGCCGCTTCGACACCCAGCTGGTGGCGGTGCTGATGCTCGATGTGGATTACTTCAAGCGTGTCAATGACACCCATGGCCATGCCGCAGGCGACGAAGTGCTGCGCCAGGTGGCGACGCTGATCCGTGAAGAACCGCGCCGGGTCGACTTGTGCGCACGGATCGGCGGCGAGGAATTCGCGGTCATTCTTGCCGGCGCATCGGCGGAATCGGCGCGGGAGTTCGCCGAGCGCCTGCGCCGCAAGATTGCCGCTGCAGCGATCATTTTTGAAGGCAAGGCGCTGGCGGTCACGGTGAGTGTTGGTGTCGCGGCGATGCGGCCGACGGATGAATCAGCCGATGCCTCGCTGCTGCGCGCCGACGGCGCGCTGTACAAGGCCAAGGAGGCCGGCCGCAATCAGGTGAAACTGGCCGAAGAGTCTGCCGGTGCGGCGGGTGCCGCGGCCTGAACTGGGGGCCGGCCAGTCTAGCGCGGCGAATTGACCAGCTTCAGCGGCCGGCCCGCGGCAAATGCCGCGGCATTGGCGAAAGCTTCGCCGAAATACAGCTCGTAGGTTTCGCGCTCCAGCCAGGCGCTGTGGTGGGTGCACAGCACGTTGTCGAGTTCGAGCAAGGGGTGTTTGCCGCCGAGCACCGGCTCGTTTTCGTAGACATCGATGGCGGCGTAACCGGGGCGGCCGGCTTTCAGCGCGGCTTCAAGCACGCCTGGTGCGATCAGTTCGGCGCGCGCGGTATTGACCAGCAGTGCGGTCGGTTTCATCAGCGCCAGGTCCTGCGCGGTGACCAGACCGCGGGTTTCCTTCGACAGCCGCACCATCAGCGTCAGCACATCGGATTGCGCAAAAAATTCTTCACGGCTGGCTGCGGTGTCATAACCGCGGGCGCGGGCTTCAGCGAGCGACTTGTCGCGGCCCCAGACCAGCACGCGCATGCCGAAGCTGGCGCCGGTGGCGGCGACCAGCCGGCCGATGGTGCCCAGGCCATAGACGCCCAGCGTGCGGCCTTTCAGCCCGAAGCTGAAGCGGCGGCGCCATTGCCCGGCTTTCATCAGTGCGGTTTCTGCGGGAATCTCGCGCAGGCTGCCGAGGATCATCGCCCAGGTCTGCTCGGCCACGGTGTACGGCGAGGCATGACTGCCTGCGGCCACCGCAATCCCGCGTTCGTTGCAGGCTTCGAGGTCGATGTGATGACAGCTGCGCCCGGTCTGACTGAACATTTTCAGCTTCGGCAGGGCTTCGATGATTTCACGCGTG
This sequence comes from Burkholderiales bacterium, assembly GCA_019751125.1. Taxonomy (GTDB): domain Bacteria; phylum Pseudomonadota; class Gammaproteobacteria; order Burkholderiales; family SG8-41. The sequence goes on from JAIENU010000251.1 coordinate 19,463, forward strand.
AAACGTGTGCGCTCGCGGATCGGCACGATGATCTCGGCATCGCGCAGTTGTTCGATGAGCCGGCTGGTGGGCGGCGCGGCATCGCTGAAGGTGCGCACGTCATGGCCCTGGAGCAGGCCGATGCAGTCCAGCGTGCGGACCAGGTTATGGTAGTCGTCGGGGATGGCGATATTCATGGCGGCGCAGTCTAACCCGGCTCCGGCGCTTGTGTCACAATCGCCTCCTTTGCGAACTGCCAACGTAATTTGAAAGGGCTCACAACATGGAACTCGGACTCAAGGGCAAGGTTGCCGCGGTTACCGGTGGCACCGAGGGCATCGGCAAGGCCGCCGTTGAACGGCTGGTTGCCGAGGGCGCCAAAGTCGCGCTGTGCGCGCGCCGCGCCGAACTGATTGACGCCTTCGTCGCCGAACTGAAGAAAAAGGGCGGTGATGTGATCGGCATGGTTGCCGATGCCGCGAAAGAGGGTGAGCTCGAGAATTTCATTGATGCCGCGGCCAAACATTTCGGCCGCCTCGACATCGTCGTCAACAATGCCGGCGGCACCGGCCAGGATCCCTTTGACAAGGTGCTTGATCCGGCATGGAAACACGACCTCGAGATCAAGGTCATGGCGCATGTGCGCACCACGCGTGCCGCGATCCCGCACATGAAGAAAGCAGGCGGTGGCCGCATCATCAACCTGAACATGGTCGGCGCCAAGCAGCCGGGTGCCGCAATGTTCCCGACCACGGTGAGCCGCGCCGCCGGCCTCGCGCTGGCCAAGGGCCTGTCCAAGGAACTCGCGCCGCACAACATCCTGGTCAACGTGGTGGCCGTGGGCAAGATCAAGTCGATGCAGCAGGAACGCCGCGCCGCAAAAAGCGGCAAGCCGGTGGAGCAGCATTATCTCGACACCGGCAAGACCGTGCCGATGGGGCGCATGGGCGAGTCGGCCGAGGTGGCCAACGTCATTGCCTTCCTCGCATCGGATGCCGCGAGCTATGTCACCGGCTGCTGCATCAACGTCGACGGCGGTTTGTCGGGCGTGCTGTAAACAGCTGCGCCGGCGGGGCAACCCGCCGGCATTCCGGCATCGGCATTGTGCCGTGCCGTGTGTTCCATGATCCTCTTCAACCGTTCGCCCTGAGCCTGCCGAAGGGCGTTTTTCATTGCGCGGATGTCATGTCTGCGCCGATTGCCGGTGTTCAAAAACGTTCGCGACATCGTCGCCGCCTGGCTTTATTTCACCGTCGTCGTGCTGGTGATCGTGGCGGTGTGGCTGCCTGCTTATCCGGCATGGATCACCGGCGTCATTGCCTGGGCGGCCTGCCTGCTGCTGTTGCCCAAGCTGCCGCGGCAGCAGTTGCGCATGGTGCTGGTGCTCGCCGGCCTCGGCGGACTGGGCATGGCCTGGAGCATGACGCGCGGCGCCAGCGGCCTGATTGAAATCGCGCTGACGCAGAACGTGCCGCTGGCCGGCATGCTGCTCGCGGTGTCCTTCCTGCAACTGATCGCCACCGGTTCCGACAAGGCGGGGGAGTCGCCGGAGCGCGGCCCCGGGGCGCTGTTCCGCACCATGCTCGGTGTACACCTGTTCGGCGCGGTGATCAATTTTTCGGCGGCGATGATTTTTGCCGACCGCCTGCGCGGCCGCGGCCAGCTGAGCCTGCCGCAGGCGATGGCACTGTCGCAGGCCTTCATTGTCGGCGCGGCGTGGTCGCCGTTCTACGGCGCGATGGCGGCGGCACTGACCGTCGCACCCGGCGCCAGCCTGACCCAGCTGATCCTGTGGGGCCTGCCAGTGGCCGCCGCCGGCATGACCGTCACCTGGTTGACGCTGACCTCGGCGAAATACGGCGGCGCGCGCGATTTTGTCGGCTACCCGCTGCACCTTGAGGCGCTGTGGGTGCCGGCGGTGCTGGCGGCGAGTGTGCTCGCCAT
>JAIENU010000112.1 GCA_019751125.1 Burkholderiales bacterium
ATCTGCGCCACCACGTAGACGAAGGAGCAGACGATTGCGGCGATGATGCCGATGGTGCGCACGATGTTGCCGCCGTAGCGCGCGCCGAGGAAGTCGGGGATCGTGAACTGGCCGAACTTGCGCAGGTACGGTGCGAGGAACAGCGCCACCAGGCAGTAACCACCGGTCCAGCCCATGACAAATGCCAGCCCGTCATAACCGGCAAGGAACAGCGTGCCGGCCATGCCGATGAAGGAGGCCGCGCTCATCCAGTCCGCGCCGGTGGCCATGCCGTTGAAGAAGGCTGGCACACGGCGTCCCGCGACGTAATACTCGGACACCTCTGCGGTGCGGCTCATGATGCCGATGCCGGCATACAGGCCGATGGTCGCGGCGAGGAACACGTAGCCGATCCAGGCCTTGGACAGGCCCATCTGTTCCGCAATGGCAAGCAGAACAAGGAACAGCAGGAAGCCGCCGACATACCAGCTATAGGTTTTTTTCAGCTGGCGGTTGAACGCCGATTGCGAAAGAGTGCTGGAGCTCATTCGAGTTCTCCTTCCGCCACGTCATATTCCTTGTCGAGCCCGGCCATGTATTTGGCATACACGCCGATGATCACCACATAGATGATCAGCGAGCCCTGGGCCGACATGTAGAAGCCGAGCGGGAAGCCGAGGAACGTGATGTTGTTCAGCTCGCGCGCGTTCCAGCCGACGACGAATGTTGCGATAAACCAGATACCGAGCAGAATGGCCGTGATGACCAGATTCTTGCGCCAGTATTCCTGGTGGCGTTGGGATAGCTCCATGCAACCCTCCTTTGGTTAAATCGTTGACATCGTTAATGTCACCGTTGCAGCCGGTGTGGCGGTGATCCGCCTTGTTTTTCTTGGTTTTTCCGAAGGTCATCGTAGTGAAAAAACCTTACAAAATCCTGAACCCCGGACCTACAATATTTGCGCTTGGAGGCTTTTGAAGTTACTCTGTGAGCATATAAAATTTATAATAAAAACAATGACTTATAATAATAGCTGGGAGTGGCAGTGCGTATATTGATCAGTGAGGACGACGCCGCGCTGGCCGAGGCATTACGTTTCGCGCTGACCCAGTCAGGATTTGCCGTGGACTGGGTGGCCAACGGCATTGATGCCGACGAAGCGCTGAAGGGTGCCGATTTCGGCTTGCTGATTCTCGACCTGGGCCTGCCCAGGCTTGACGGACTCGAAGTGCTGCGGCGCCTGCGCCGGCGCAACGCCACGCTGCCGGTGCTGATCCTGTCCGGGCGCGAGGATCCGGAGCAGAAGGTCGCAGGCCTCGACCTCGGTGCCGACGATTACCTGGTCAAGCCGTTCAGCCTCAATGAACTTCAGGCGCGGGTACGCGCGCTGCTGCGTCGTGGCCATGGCGCCAGCAGTCCGGTGCTGACCTATCGCGAGCTGAGTTTTGATCCGGCAACCCGCACCGCCTCCATCCACGGCCATGCGCTGCCGCTGTCCACCCACGAACTTTCGGTGCTGGAGGTACTGATCCGCCGCTTTGGCCGCGTGGTAAGCAAGGAGCAGCTGGTCGAGCAGATCTACACCTACGACCAGGAAGTGAGCCACAACGCGATCGAGGTGTATGTCCACCGGCTGCGCAAGAAGATCGGCGGCACCGGGCTAGCCGTGCGCACCCTGTACGGGCGCGGCTACGCCCTCGACTACGTCGAGCCCCTGGCCGAACCCTGAGCGGGGCTGTCGCTGCGCGGCTCGGACAGCAGCGTGCGCACCCTTGTCACCAGTTCGCGTGTAGAGAACGGCTTGGTGAAGTAGGCGTCGGCGCCGGCTTCGATGCCTTTCTGCAGATCGCTTTCGCGGCCCCGGGCGGTGAGCATCACCACCCGCGTGCCCTGCAGGCGTGTATCGGCGCGGATGCGCCGGCACAGTTCGAATCCGTCAATGCCGGGCAGCATCACATCAAGCAGCACCAGATCCGGCACCGATTGCGCAAGCAATGCCAATGCCGTGTCCCCGTCGCGGGCGGCGGCTACCCCGCAGCCGGCACTGCGCAGCAGGAATTCCAGCGACAGCAGGATGCTGTCCTCGTCCTCAACGATCAGCACTTGTGGCGCGGCGCTCATGCCGGTGCAGGGGACAGGGGCAGGGTGAAGGAAAAGGTCGAGCCCAGCCCGCGTTTGCTGGATACCCACAGCCGGCCGCGGTGATGCTGGATGATTTCGCGCGAGATCGCGAGGCCGAGGCCGCTGCCTTTGGGTTTGCCGGCCGCGGGGTCGCTGACCTGGCGGAATTTCTCGAAGACCACCGCCTGATCGGCTTCGCTGATGCCGATGCCGTTATCGGTGACATCCACACGCAGGGCTGTCTCGTTGCAGCTTGCACTGATGGTCACCGCGCTGTCGTCCTTGTCGCAGAAGTTGGCGGCGTTTGACAGCAGGTTCAGCACCACCTGCATGATGCGATCGCGATCGGCATTGACAGTGGGCAGGCCAGCCGGGGCCTGAACCTCCAGCGTGATGCCGCGGCTGCGATAGATCTGGCTCAGTGCACCGGTGGCGTCATCGATCAGCTCGCGCATGTCCACGGTGCCCGGATGCCATTCGGCGGCACCGGATTCGATCTTGGCAAGGTCGAGCACCTGGTTGATCAGGCGGGTCAGGCGCTCCGATTCGCGGGTGATGATGCCGAGGAATTTTGCGCGCTGGGCGCTTTCCAGTCCGGGGTTGTCGGAGAGGATTTCCGAAAAGGCGCGAATCGAGGTCAGCGGCGTGCGCAATTCGTGGGTCACCGTCGAGATGAAATCATCCTTCAGGCGGTCGAGTTCCTGCAGCCGCTGGTTGGCTTCACGCAGTTCCTTCGACGCGGCTTCCAGCTCCAGCGATTTCTGCTCGAGCTGGCGGCTGTAGGCCAGCGCCTGCGAGGCCTCATCGATGATCGCCATGACTTCATCCAGTGCCAGTGGTTCCTCATCGACCACCGAGGCCACCATGTCGCGCGCCGATGCGCTGCCGATGGCGCCGGCGATCTGCGATTCGACGTAATGCACCAGCACCGCATTGGCCGAAAGCTGTTCGGAACCGGTCATGCCCTGGCTGCGTGCATAGGCCGCGATTGATTCCGCCGCGCGGCGCGGGCCGATGAAGCGGCCGAGCAGGGTCTGCAGATCGGCAACCGTCGCGCTGCCGCGCCAGAATTTCGGGCCGCTGCCGGCGGCGACATGGCGCAGCACATCGACAAACAGGTTGGCCTGGCTGTGCTCGGCCGCGGTCGGCCGGCGCCACAGCGACACCGCGACATAAAGCCCGATGTTGGCGAGCATGCTCCAGAACAGGCAGTGGCTGATGTCGTCAAGACCGGTCAGGCCGAACAGCTGCTGTGGTTTGAGCAGGTCGATGCCGAGCATGCCTTCGGTGAGGAAGGTGATCGGCAGCCAGCCCGATTTGGCGAAGGAGGGCAGCAGCAGCGAATACAGCCAGATCAGGAAGCCCACGGAAAGTCCTGTCAGGGCGCCAAGCCGCGTGCCGCCTTTCCAGAACAGTCCGCCGAGCATCGCCGGCGCGAACTGCGCCACCGCGGTGAATGAAATCAGACCGATTGAAACCAGTGCATAGGCTTCGCCGGCGAGATAGAAGTAGACGTAGCCCAGCGCCAGCACAACGACGATGGCGCTGCGGCGGATGGCGATCAGCAGCCGGGAGAGATCGCGGCGCTCAGTCAGGCGCAGGAATTTCCAGCGCAGCAGGATCGGCATCACCAGGTCGTTGCAGACCATGGTCGACAACGCGATGGTTTCGACGATGACCATGCCGGTGGCCGCCGACAGTCCGCCGACAAAGGCAAGCAGGGCCAGCCAGGTTTTCTGCTCGGACAGCGGCAGGGTCAGCACGAAGGTGTCGGCATCGACGCTGCCTGCAGGGAAATGCATCATTCCACCGATGGCGATCGGCAGCACAAAGATGTTGATGGCGAACAGGTACAGGGGAAACAGCCAGATCGCCTTGTTCAGGTGCCGTTCATCGACGTTCTCCACCACCGCCACCTGGAACTGACGCGGCAGCAGGATGATCGCCAGCATCGACAGCACGGTGAGCGAGGCCCAGGTGGTGTAGTTGCCGGCCGCGCCTCCCTGTACCAGCAGCGCATTGAGTTCGGGAATTTTCGCCGCCTTGCCGAACAGGTCGTCAAAACCGTTGAACATGCCGAAGGTCACGAACAGGCCGACCGCGATGAAGGCCACCAGTTTGACTATTGACTCAAAAGCTATGGCCGCGACCAGCCCCTCGTGGCGTTCGCTGGCGTCGAGATGGCGGGTGCCGAAGAGGATGGTGAATGCCGCCAGCAGCATCGCGATGTAGAAGGTGTTGTCCTGCAGGAAGGGCAGCGATTCCGGCGCGTCGGTGACCAGCGAGTTCGGGTACTGCAGGATGGTCGAGAAACTCGCCGAGATGGCTTTGAGCTGCAGCGCGATGTAGGGCACGATGCCGAGAACCGCGATCACCGTGACCAGGCCGCCGAGCAGGTGGCTCTTGCCGTAGCGCGAGGCGATGAAGTCGGCAATCGAGGTGATGCGGTGTTCCTTGCTGATGCGCACCATCTTCAGCAGCACGTACCACCACAGCGCCGCCATCAGCGTCGGCCCGAGGTAGATCGGCAGGAAACCGATGCCGCTGGTGGCGGCGCGGCCGACGCTGCCGTAGAAGGTCCACGACGTGCAGTAAACCGCCAGCGACAGCGTGTAGATGTACGGATTGGCGATCAGGCTGCGGCCGGCATCGGCACGTTTGTCGCCCCAGTAGGCGATGGCAAACAGCAGGCCGACATAGGCAAAGGACAGTACGACGATCAGCGCGCCGGAGAGCAAGGCTCAGTGTTCCTTGCGTTCGATGACCAGCGCCATCAGCGCGATGACCACGGCCCAGGCGACGAAGATGTACAGGTAAATGAGGGGTATGCCCCAGATCCGCGTGTTGCCGCCGAACAGCGACAGCAGCGGGTAGTTGAACAGCAGAAAGCCCAGCAGGAACAGCGCTGCCAGGCGCTGTCCCTTCAGGGTTGGACGGATCATGGTTGCCGCCGCGCGCTGGACATCGGCGCGTTTACTGGCTCTGTTTCAGCTGGTCGAGGATGGCCGGGTTTTCCAGCGTCGAGGTGTCCTGCTGGATGTCCTCGCCCTTGGCGATCGAGCGCAACAGCCGCCGCATGATCTTGCCGGAGCGGGTTTTCGGCAGGTTGTCGCCGAAGCGGATGTCGCGGGGCTTGGCGATCGGACCGATTTCCTTGCCCACCCAGTCCTGCAGTTCCTTGACGATCTTTTTCGCGGCTTCGCCGTCGGGCCGCGCCTGTTTCAGCACGACGAAGGCGACCACGGCTTCGCCGGTGAGGTCGTCGGGACGGCCGACCACGGCGGCTTCGGCCACCAGCTTGCTGTTGGCGACCAGCGCCGATTCGATTTCCATGGTGCCCAGGCGGTGACCGGAGACGTTCAGCACGTCATCAATGCGACCCATGATGCGGATGTAACCATCCTCGTCGTAGGTCGCGCCGTCGCCGGCGAGGTAGTACTTGCCGTGGAAATCCTCGGGGAAATAGGTTTTTTTGAAGCGGTCGGGGTCACCCCAGATCGTGCGCAGCATCGACGGCCAGGGTTTCTTGATGACCAGGATGCCGCCCTTGCCCTTGCCGACGGATTGTCCGGTTTCATCGACGATGTCGGCGATGATGCCGGGCAGGGGCAGGGTGGCCGATCCCGGTTTGGTCGGGGTCGCACCGGGCAGCGGCGTGATCATGTGGCCGCCCGTTTCCGTCTGCCACCAGGTATCGACAATCGGGCAGCGCGTGCCGCCGACAGTCTCGTGGTACCAGATCCAAGCCTCGGGGTTGATCGGTTCGCCGACGGTGCCGAGGATGCGCAGGCTCGACAGGTCGTATTTTTTCGGCAGGTCGCCGCCGGCCTTGATCAGTGAGCGGATCGCGGTCGGCGCGGTGTAGAACACGGTGACCTTGTGGTCCTGGATCATTTTCCAGAAACGGCCGGCATCGGGATAGACCGGCACGCCCTCGAACACCACTTCGGTGCCGCCGCAGGCGAGCGGGCCGTAGCAGACATAGGAGTGGCCGGTGACCCAGCCGACGTCGGCCGTGCACCAGAACACGTCGTCGGGCTTGTGGTCGAAGGTCCATTGCATTGTCAGCATGGTCCACAGCAGGTAGCCGCCGGTGGAATGCTGGATGCCCTTGGGCTTGCCGGTGGAGCCCGAGGTGTAGAGGATGAACAGCGGGTGCTCGGCATCGACCCACTCCGGCTCGCAGGTTTCGGACTGGCCCTGCATCAGGTCGTGCAGCCAGACATCGGTCTTCGCATTCCAGTTGACCTTGCCGCCGGTGCGCCGGTAGACCACCACCGTATGGATCGATTCGCAGCCGCCCAGCGTAATGCCTTCGTCGACGGCGGCCTTCAGCGCGATGGCCTTGCCGCCGCGCATCTGCTCGTCGGCGGTGAGTACCGCCACTGCGCCGGCGTCGATGATGCGTTCCTGCAGGCTTTTGGCCGAAAAGCCGCCGAACACCACCGAGTGGATGGCGCCGATACGCGCGCATGCCTGCATTGCGACGATGGCCTCGATCGACATCGGCATGTAGATGATGACGCGGTCGCCCTTTTTGATGCCGCGGGCCTTCAGGCCGTTGGCCATCATGCAGGTGCGCTTGTGCAGTTCACGGTAGCTGGCGCGGGTGACTGCACCGTCATCGGCTTCAAAGATGACTGCCGTCTTGTCAGGCTGGCTCTGCAGGTGCCGGTCGAGGCAGTTGTATGAGGCGTTCAGCGTGCCGTCGGCGAACCAGCGGAAGAAGGGGGCATTAGAGTCATCGAGCACCTGGCTGAAGGGTTTTTTCCACAGCAGCTGCTCGCGCGCGAGTCGCGCCCAGAAGCCGGCGTAGTCCTTCTCGGCCTCCGCGCAGAGCGCGCGGTAGGCGGCCATGCCGGAAATGTTGGCCCGGGCGGCCAGTTTTTCATTGGGCGGAAAGATCCGGTTTTCGTGCAGGACCGATTCGATCGTTCCGGAAGTCGGGTTAGCCATGCTGCTCCTCCACTGATGCGGTTGTTGTCTGGATGGCTGCCGCCGTTTTCAGCCGCGCTCAGCCTGCCGTTTTTTTGTGCCAGGCAGGCCGCGCTTTCAAATCGGCCCGCGATGTGACAATCAGTCGCAATAAAATCACTATCATGACGCCTTGTAAAGACGGATGTTGCGCCGTGGCATGGCAAAAATCCCTTTGAGCGTGCATACTTACGACTTGCTTACGGTGATCGTGTTTGAAGCGCAAGCAATCCACGGCGGGCCTCCCCGCATCGCATGGTAGTGAACCTGGTCAGGTCCGGAAGGAAGCAGCCACAGCTATTCTCTGCGAGTGCCGGGGGTTAGGCTCGCCACCCCACATTCCGTCCGATGACACCGGTCATCGGGCCTGCAGCAACAGCAGTCGTTTTTTTTAATACGCAGCGGAGCGGCCATGCCGCCCGCATCAGGGGAGCAGGGGAATGCGCAAGGCCATACGCGCCGCCGGCCGGGTGCTCGGTCTGGCAGCGTTGTTGTTGTCCACACCGGCGCTGGCGGTGGACGGTATCGCGGTGGAGCTGGGCAAGGAAGGCGGCAAGGAAATCCTGCGTGCCGCCGCCCAGTGGCAATGGCAGAAACGCTGGCTGGTATCCGGCGGGCGTCATGTCGGTGGCTACTGGGATGTCTCTTTGGGCCACTGGCGTGATGATGTCCAGGGCGGCCAAAACGACAGCGTCAGCGACTTCGGCCTGACCCCGACCCTGCGCTGGCAGGCGGACAATCTTCAGGGTTTCTATGTTGAAGGCGGCATCGGCGCCCATTACATATCCCGCACCTCGCTGGGCAGCAAGCGGTTCAGCACCCGTTTCCAGTTTGGCGACCACATCGGTTTTGGCTACCGTTTTGGTCCCGGGGCGGCCTATGACCTGGGCTACCGCTTCCAGCACATGTCCAATGCCGACATCAAGAAGCCGAACGACGGCATCAATTTCCACCAGCTGCGCCTGCAATACTGGTTCCGCTGAGGCAGATTCAGCCAATCCCGGGCCAGCATGGCCGCCCTTTGCCGGTAAAATGGGCGTTTCGTTTACTCCCATTCCGCCGATTCCCCTGCCGTGACCCAGGTTCTTGCCCGCAAGTGGCGCCCACGCACCTTTACCGAGCTGGTCGGGCAGGAGCACGTGGTGCGCGCATTGTCGAACGCATTGCGCCAGCAGCGCCTGCACCATGCCTATCTGTTCACCGGCACCCGCGGCGTCGGCAAGACCACTCTGGCGCGGATTCTTGCCAAATCGCTGAACTGTGAAACCGGCGTTACTGATACGCCCTGCGGCAAATGCGGCGCCTGCACGGACATCGATGCCGGGCGTTTTGTCGACCTGATCGAGCTGGATGCCGCGTCCAACACCCAGGTCGACAGCATGCGCGAGCTGCTCGACAACGCGCTGTATGCGCCGACCTCGGGCCGTTACAAGATCTACATCATCGACGAAGTGCACATGCTGTCGCGCTCGGCCTTCAACGCGATGCTGAAGACGCTGGAGGAACCGCCGGGCCACGTCAAATTCATCCTCGCCACCACCGATCCGCAGAAAATTCCGGTCACGGTGCTGTCGCGCTGCCTGCAGTTCGGGCTGAAGCAGATTCCGCAGCAGCAGATCCGCGACCGGCTGATACACGTGCTGGGCGAGGAGGGCATCACCACCGACGCGCCGTCGGTGGCGCTGGTGGCGCGTGCAGCCGAAGGCAGCCTGCGTGATGCGCTGAGCCTGCTCGACCAGGCGATCGCCCACGGTGGCGGCACGCTGGAAGAATCGTCGACGCGGGCGATGCTCGGTGTCGTCGACAAGACCTACCTGCATGCCATCCTGCGCGCGCTGGCCGCCGGTGATGGCGCGGCGCTGGCCGCCGAAGCGGAACGCATGTCCGAGCGCAGCCTGTCCTTCGAATCCGCGCTGCAGGATCTGGGTGTCATGCTGCATCGCCTGGCGCTGGCGCAGGTGGTGCCGCAAAGCCTGCCCGAGGATGACCCTGATGCGCCGGCCTTGCTCGAGTTGTCGCAACGTTTTGCCGCCGATGAGCTGCAGCTGTATTACCAGATTGCCGTGCAGGGGCGCGCCGAAATCGGCCTGGCACCCGATGAACATGCCGGTTTTGTGATGACGCTGTTGCGCATGCTCGCCTTTGCGCCGGTAGCCAGCGGTGCAGCCATCGCGGTGCCAGCACCGCGACCGGCGTCCGGCGCGGGCCTTGCCGCATCTGCTTCCAGTGCCGCGGCAACAGCGCCAGCAAAGCCGGTGTCCGGCGGCGATCCTTCAGCCTGGGCCGACTTGGTTGCCCAGCTCGGTCTGAGCGCGATGGCCAACCAGCTGGCGCTGCGCTGCGAGATGAGCAGCCGCAGCGAGGAAGAAATCGAACTGCGCATTTCGGCTGCTGACGAGAAGCTGTTCGACAAGCCCTACCGCGACAAACTGACCGCGGCATTGCGCCGGCACCTCGGCCCGCAGCTGCGGGTGAATTTTGCCTCGGGCGAGACCGCTGGCGTGTCGCCGAAGGCGATCACCGACCGCAAGGCCGGGGAACGCCAGGCTGCCGCCGTTGCCGAAATCCGCGATGACCCCTTCGTACGGGGGCTGATCGAAGACTTCGACGGATCGCTCGATGACAGTTCGATCCGGCCGAAATAATCCCATCCCAAGCAAACCAGTCAGAGGTATCAATCATGATGAAAGGCCAGTTGGCAGGGCTGATGAAGCAGGCGCAGCAGATGCAGGACAACATGCGCAAGATGCAGGAGCAGCTCGCTCAGATCGAGGTTGAGGGCCAGTCGGGCGCCGGCATGGTCAAGGTGGTGATGACCTGCCGCCATGACGTCAAACGCGTGTCCATCGATCCCTCGGTGATCGGTGATGACAAAGAGATGCTCGAAGACCTGATCGCCGCGGCGGTCAACGATGCCGTGCGCAAGGCTGAAACCACCAGCCAGGAAAAAATGGCGGGCGTGACTGCCGGCCTGCCGCTGCCCCCGGGCATGAAGCTGCCGTTCTGATTATAAAAATATTCAATAAAAACAACGGCTTATAGATTTGAACTCGCCATCCTCCCTGCAGGCCCTGATCGAGGCGCTGCGCTGCCTGCCCGGTGTCGGGCCGCGTTCGGCGCAACGGATGGCCTTTCACCTGCTGCAGCGCGACCGTCCCGGTGCCGAGCGTCTGGCGATGGCGATGGGCGCGGCGCTGGAGCGTGTGCAGCACTGCGAACGCTGCAACAATTTTTCCGAAGAGCCGGTGTGTGCGTTGTGCAGCTCGCCGCGGCGCAATCCGCAGCTGCTGTGCGTGGTCGAATCACCGGGTGATCTGCTGATGATGGAACAGGCCCAGTGCTTTGACGGCCATTACTTTGTGCTGATGGGCGCATTGTCACCGCTCGATGGCGTGGGGCCGCGTGACATCCATCTCGAGCGCCTGTTGTCGCGCGCCGCGGATGGCATGGTGCGTGAAGTCATGCTGGCCACCAATTTCACCGTAGAAGGCGAGGCGACCGCGCACTATGCCGCGGAGCTGTTGCGCGCCAAGGGTGTGCAGGTGACGCGTATTGCCCGCGGCCTGCCGGTGGGCGGCGAGCTGGAGCATGTCGACAGCGGCACGCTGGCGCAGGCGGTGATGGAACGGCGCGGCGTATGAAGACAAAGACGCAGGCAAAGAGCAAGGCGCGGCGTGGCGCAGGCCAGCGCAGCGGCAGCCGCAAGGGACCGCTGCGCTCGCCCACCGGCAAGCCGGGTAAACCGGGCAGCCGGCCGGCCGGGCCGGGCATGCAGCCGCAGGAAGCCCGGCCCGAGGCCGCGCTTTCACCGGCTCCGGTTGTTGCCGCCGCAGCCGGCAGCGAAAAACTGCACAAAGTGCTGGCACAGGCCGGGCTGGGCTCGCGGCGGGCGATGGAAGAGCGTATCCGCGCCGGTGAGGTCACGGTCAATGGCCGGGTGGCCACCATCGGCGACCGCGTCACGCCCGAAGACCAGGTGAAGGTTGGCGGCCAGTCGTTGCGCCGCGGTCCTGCCGGCCAGACGCCACGGGTGCTGATCTATCACAAGCCCGAGGGTGAGATCGTCAGCAACGATGATCCCCAGGGCCGTCCCACGGTGTTCCAGCACCTGCCGCCGGCACGCGGAGGCAAATGGCTGGCCATCGGACGACTCGATTTCAACACCAGTGGCCTGCTGATCTTCACCACCTCGGGTGATCTGGCCAACCGCATGATGCATCCGCGCTTCGAGGTCGAACGTGAATATGCAGTGCGCGTGCTGGGCACCGTACATCCGGCGGCACTTGATGCCTTGCGTGCCGGTGTGCGTCTGGATGACGGCGTGGCGCGTTTCGAACACCTCGAGGAAGAAGGCGGTGAAGGTGCCAACCGCTGGTTCAGGGTGTTGCTGAGAGAGGGACGCAACCGCATCGTGCGCCGCCTGTTTGAATCGCAGGGGCTGACGGTGAGCCGGCTGATGCGGGTGCGTTTCGGCGCGGTGGCGCTGCCGCCACAACTGAAACGCGGTCAGTTCATCGAGCTGAGTTCGGGCGACGTGAAGCGACTTTCCGATTGGACGGCGCAGCCGGGCCAGCCGCTGACGGAAATGATTCCCTCTGAAGCAGCAGCACGCAGTCGTCCACGACGCCTTTCCCCGTCGAAACATCCGCCCAGATAAAGGGCAGCCGCGGAAAGGCGCGTTCAACACGCGCCCGGTAATGCCCGACTTCCATCACCAGCCAGCCGCCGGCTTTGAGATGTGACGGTGCTTCGGCAAGAATGTGCCGCACCAGGTCGAGGCCGTCATGGCCTGAGGCGAGCGCCATTTCCGGTTCGTGGCGGTATTCCGCGGGTAGCCGCCGCATCGCGGCGGCGCCGACATAGGGCGGATTGCTGAGGATCAGGTCGTAGGTTTTTCCAGCGACGGCCGCAAAGAGGTCCGAGTGCAGCAACCGTACGCGGTCCTGCAGCCGGTGTTCGCGGACATTGCGCCGGGCCACGGCCAGCGCGTCCGCCGACAGATCCACGCCATCCACAGCAGCGCGGGGCCAGGTGTGCGCGGCAACAATGGCCAGACAGCCGGAGCCGGTGCACAGGTCGAGTATTGCTGAAGGTGAGCGTTTCACAAGCCAGGGTTTCAGTCGCACCCGCAGCAGCCCGGCAATGTACGAGCGCGGCACGATCACCCGCGGATCGACATAAAAACGGTGTTCACCGAGCCAGGCTTCTTGTGTCAGGTAGGCGGCGGGGATGCGCTCAGTGATGCGGCGCTCGATCAGCGCCTGCGCCCGGCGCAAAGCCGCGGCCGGCATCGCCTTCCCCAGCCGCTGTTGCAGTTCCTCGAAAGGGCAGCGCAACGCGTGCACCACCAGCCAGGCCGCTTCGTCGTCAGCGTTCAGGGTGCCGTGGCCGTAGGCGAGGCCGGCAGCGCGAAAGCGCCGTGCCGCTGCGGTGATGACTTCAGCGACTTTGGGGCTGGCCGGAGAAGTCAAAATTTATTAATTAAAACAATATCTTATGAAATATTCCCGGCGCTGGCAGGGAATCAGTCGAGGTCGAGCTTGATGCTCGACAGATCGCTGGTGCTGATGCCTGCGGTCTTGGGCGCCTCGCCTGCGGCCGGTGCTGTAGCCGGTGTGGCGCCACCGGTTTTCGAGGCGTTGCTGATCAACCAGTGCAGGTTGGTCGGCGAATCAGCGTTGGCCAGCGCTTCGTCCATGGTGATGCGGCCCGAAGAGTAAAGCTGGAACAGCGCTTGTTCGAAGGTTTGCGAGCCCGGCGACAGGCTTTGTTCCATCGCGTCCTTGATCTGGTTGATCTCGCCGGTCTTGATCAGTTCCTGGATGTGTTTGGTGTTGAGCAGCACCTCGACTGCTGCGGCGCGTTTGCCGTCGACCGTTTTCACCAGACGCTGCGAAACCACGCAGCGCAGAGCGATCGACAAGTCGGCCTGCAGGCTCTCGCGCGCCTCGCGCGGGAAAAAGCTGATGATGCGGTTCAGCGCGTTGTAGCTGTTGTTGGCGTGCAGCGTGGACATGCACAGGTGGCCGGTCTGCGCGAACAGCAGCGCACTCTGCAGGGTGTCCTTGTCACGGATCTCGCCGACCATCAGCAGGTCCGGCGCTTCGCGCATCGCGCTGATCAGCGCATTTTGGTAGGTGAGGGTGTCAACACGCACCTCGCGCTGGTTGACGATGGATTTCTTGTGTTTGAAGATGAATTCGATCGGGTCTTCGATGGTCAGAATGTGTCCGGTGCGCACGGTGTTGCGGTAGTCGATCATCGACGCCATCGATGTCGACTTGCCGGAGCCGGTGGAGCCCACGATCAGGATCAGCCCGAGCTTTTCCATGATCACCTCCTTCAGGATCGAAGGCAGCCCCAGCGTTTCGAAGGCCGGCACGTCGGGCTTGACGAAGCGGATCACCATCGCCACGGTGTTTTTCTGGCGCAGGATGTTGATGCGGAAATTGCCCAGGTCACCGCCGCTCTGGGCGAAATTCATCTCGTGCTGGGTTTCGAATTCCTGGATCTGCGCCGGCGTCATCAGCTCGTAGCAGATTTTCTTGACCTGCTCGGGGTCCAGCGACTGGTTGTTGATCGGCATCACCGTGCCGTTGATCTTGATCTGGATCGGCGCCCCGGCCGTGAAGAACATGTCCGAGGCCTGCTTGTCGGACATCAGCTTGAACAATGGTGTGACGAACATGTGCGCTTCCCCTGTATTTGTCACCGGCGTTGGCCGCAGGCGGCTGCGGCCTTATGCACTAATTATCCATGCTTCCATGGCGATGCGGTGTTGCCGTTCCGTCGCCACCACCTTAGCACAGCGCGGTTTCAGTCGTCGCTGCGCAGAAGGTCGTTGATGCTGGTCTTGGCGCGGGTCTTTGCATCGACGCGTTTGACGATGACCGCGCAGTAGAGGTTGCATTTGCCGTCGGCCGAGGGCAGCGAGCCTGACACCACCACCGAGCCGGCCGGCACCCGGCCGTAGAGGACCTGGCCGCTGGCGCGGTCGTAGATCTTGGTGCTCTGGCCGATGAACACGCCCATCGACACCACCGAGCCTTCCTCGATCACCACGCCTTCGACGATCTCCGAGCGCGCACCGATGAAGCAGTTGTCTTCGATGATGGTCGGATTGGCCTGCAGCGGCTCGAGCACGCCCCCGATGCCGACGCCGCCGGAGAGGTGCACGTTCTTGCCGATCTGCGCGCAGGAGCCGACGGTGGCCCAGGTGTCGACCATGGTGCCCTCGTCAACGTAGGCGCCGATGTTGACGTAGGAGGGCATCAGGATCACGTTCTTGGCGATGAACGAGCCGCGGCGCGCCACTGCCGGCGGCACCACGCGAAAACCGCCGGCGCGGAAAGCTGCTTCATCGTAGTTCGCGAACTTGGGTGCGACCTTGTCGAAGTATTTGCTGGTGCCGTCCTGCATCACCGCGTTGTCCTGCAGGCGGAACGACAGCAGCACCGCTTTTTTCGCCCACTCATTGGTCTGCCACTGGCCGTTCTTTTTCTCGGCGACGCGCAGCGTGCCGGCGTCGAGCATGGCGATGGTTTCATCCACGGCCTTGCGCACGTCGGTCGGCGCCTTGGCCGGGGACAGTTCGTTGCGGTTTTCCCAGGCCTGTTCAATGGTGTTCTGCAGGTTTTGCATGGCGTTTTCCTCTGCTTTTCCGGTAATTGTTCTGTTGATTACAGTGACGCCGCAAAGCGTTTGATGCGCTGCGCGGCTTCGATGCATTCCTCGACGCCGGCCACCAGCGCGATACGCACGCGCCGCGAGCCGGGATTGACGCCGCGGGTCTCGCGGGCGAGATAGCTGCCGGGAAGCACGCTGACGGCTTCGGTCTGGTGCAGGCGGCGGGTGAATTCGCAATCGTCGATCGGCGTCTGCAGCCACAGGTAGAAGGCGGCATCCGGCCATTGCACCGGCAGCGCCGGTTTCAGAATGTCGATCACCGCCTCGAATTTTTTGCGGTACAGCGCGCGGTTTTCACGGACATGGACCTCGTCGTTCCAGGCGGCGATGCTGGCGGCCTGCACCGGCGGACTCATCGCGCCGCCGTGGTAGGTGCGGTACAGATAGTATTTTTTCAGAATCGCCGCGTCGCCGGCGACAAAGCCCGAACGCATGCCCGGCACATTGGAGCGCTTGGACAGGCTGGAGAACACCACCAGGTTGCGGAAATCATGGCGGCCGAGTTTTACCGCGGCTTCCAGCGCGCCCATCGGCGGCCTGGCTTCATCGAAATAGATTTCGGAATAACACTCGTCCGAGGCAATGACGGTGCCGTGGCGGTCGGCGTGCGCAAACAGCCGCTTCCAGTCTTCGAGCCCGAGCACCTTGCCGGTCGGATTGCCCGGCGAGCAGACGATCAGCAGCTGGGTGCGGCGCCAGATTTCCTCCGGCAGCTGTTCGAGGTTGAAGGCGTAATCGCTGTCTGACAGGTTGTTGATGAACTGCGCTTCGGCCCCGGCGAGCAGCGCCGCGCCTTCATAAATCTGATAGAAGGGATTGGGGCAGGCCACCACCGGTTTTTCGCGGCCGGTGTCGATGACCGCCTGGACAAAGGAAAACAGCGCTTCGCGGCTGCCATTGACCGGCAGCACCTGGGTCGCTGCATCCGGCGCGGCAATGCCGTAGCGGCGGGCGATCCATTGCGCGATGGCCTGGCGCAGCGTGTCGCTGCCCAGCGTCGCCGGATAGACCGACAGGCCGTCAAGATTGGCAATCAGCGCTTCGCGGATGAAGGCCGGGGTCGGATGCTTGGGTTCGCCGATGTGCAGGCTCACGGGCTGCAGTCCGGCCGGCGGCTGATGGCCACCGAGCAGCGTGCTGAGGCGCTGGAAGGGGTAGCTCTGCAGCAGTTCTAGTCGTGAATTCAAGGGCTTGCCTGAGGTGAAGCAGCGGGGTGCCGGTGCTGTATTGGCGCAGCGCGCGATTATAAGGCGCAAGAAGCGCGGTGCAGGGGTAAACGGCGCCTAGCGCACCGGCGAGGGCGGATCGGACAGCGGCATTTCCGGCAGCGCGGCGAGCTTGAAGCCGCGTTTCAGGTGCTGGGCGGTGACCGTGGTGTAGATGCCGCCGCGCACGTAAAAACGCGCGGTGAGCCGCATCCAGCGCGGCCTGGTGGCGCGCACCAGGTCGTCGAGGATGCGGTTGGTCACCGCTTCGTGGAAGGCGCCTTCATTGCGGAAGGACCAGACATAGAGCTTCAGGCTTTTGAGTTCGACACACAGCCGGTCGGGCACGTAATCGAGCACCAGCGTTGCGAAATCGGGCTGGCCGGTTTTCGGGCACAGGCAGGTAAACTCCGGAATTTCCATATGAATCCGGAAGTCACGGGCGGGCGCCGGGTTGGCGAAGGTTTCCAAGGCTCTTGAGGGTCGGCTGGGCATCGTCGGGAGGTCAATTCAGTTTAAAATGCGCGCTGAATTTTACCGCTGAAGCCGCCGCCGGAATCGCTGTGGCACCGCAGTTTTCCTTCAGTCCCCTTTTTTTATTGGCAGAACAGCACCTTGCGTCTCAAGCAGATCAATCTCGCCGGTTTCAAGTCCTTCGTCGATCCCACGCATATCCCGGTTCCCGGCCAGCTGGTCGGTGTCGTCGGCCCCAACGGCTGCGGCAAATCCAACATCATCGATGCCGTGCGCTGGGTGCTCGGCGAAACTTCGGCAAAGCACCTGCGCGGCGCGACCATGCAGGATGTGCTGTTCAACGGCTCGGGTGACCGCAAACCGGTCAACCGCGCCAGCGTCGAGCTGGTGTTCGACAACAGCCTGGGCAAGGCCGCCGGCCAGTGGTCGACCTATGCCGAGATCTCGGTCAAGCGGGTGCTTGAGCGCGACGGCGATTCCGCCTATTACATCAACAACATCCACGTCCGCCGCCGCGACATTGCCGACATATTCCTCGGCACCGGCCTCGGCGCGCGTGCCTACGCGATCATCGAGCAGGGCATGATTTCGCGGGTGATCGAGGCCAAGCCCGAGGAGCTGCGGGTTTTCCTGGAAGAGGCCGCCGGTGTATCCAAATACCGTGAACGCCGCCGCGAGACCGAGCTGCGGCTGCGCGACACCCGTGAAAACCTGGCCCGCGTCGATGACATCCGCCAGGAACTCGACAAGCAGCTGACCCACCTGCAAGGCCAGGCCGAAGTTGCCACCCGTTACCACGAGCTGCAGGCCCAGGTCACCAGCACCCAGCAGCTGCTGTGGTTCGTGCGCCGCAACGAGGCGGCGGCAACCCGCGTCCGCCACAGCAAGGAAATCGAACGCCTCGGCACCGAGCTCGAGGCTGAAACCGCGCGTCTGCGCGACGCCGAGAGGCGGCTCGAGGAATTGCGCAACCAGCATTACCGCAGCGGTGATGAGGTGCATGCAGCCCAGGGCGCGCTGTACGAAACCAATGCCGAGATTGCGCGCCTCGAACAGCAGATCGCGCACATCCGCGAGAACCGCAGCCGTGTTGAGCAGCAGATCGGCAGCCTGAATGCGCAGAGTGACTCCGCCCGCAACCAGCTTGAACAGTCGCAGGCCGCGCTGGCCGGCTGGCGCGAGGAACATGCCCGTGCCGAGGAACAGGTGGCACGCTGCGAGGAGCGGGCACTCGAGGAGCGCGAAAAACTGCCGCTGGCCGAGGATGCCTGGCGCAGTGCCAGCAACCGCCGCGATGCCCTGCAGCAGTCGGTGGGCCGCGCCGAACAGTCACGCCAGGTCGAGCAGACCAAGCGTGTACACGCCGAAAAAGTGCTGGAACAGCTGTCCCAGCGCAACGCACGCCTGTACGAAGAGCAGAACGCCCTGGAAAAACCCGATACCGCCGCCCTGCAGGCGCTGGAAAGCCGCATTGCCGAGGCTGCGGCGCAGCTGGAGGCCGAGCGTGAGCGGCTGGCAGACCGTGAATCGGCGCTGCCCGCACTGGAAAGCGAGCTTGAGCGCAGCACGGCCGGGGTCGACAGCCAGGTTCAGGCACTGACCGCGCTTGAGGCGCGGCTGGCGACGCTGCGCCAGCTCCAGGAAAAACTCGCCCATGGCGACCTCGACGGCTGGCTCGAAGGCCATGGCCTCGGCGGCGCGCCGCGCCTGTGGCAGGGCATCACCATCGACAACGGTTACGAGGATGCGCTGGAAGCGGTGCTGCGCGAACGCCTGAATGCAGTCGCGGTGCCCGGTCTCGATGCCTGTGCCGACTGGAAGAACGGCTCGCCGCCGGGCCGTCTCGCGGTGGCTGACATTGCTGCTGCCGACGACAACGTGCTGCCGGCACCGATGCCGGCACGGGCGCGTCCTCTGGCGCAGTTTGTCACCTGCCGTGACAGCAGGCTCGCCGGCGTGCTGTCCGACTGGCTGCACAATGCCTTTGTGGTGGATGACCTGGCCACCGGCTTGGCGATCCGCGCCCAGCTGGCGCCGGGCGCGCTGCTGGTATCGCGCGACAGCTATGTCTTCACCCGCAGCAGCGTGACCTTCCATGCGCCCGATTCGGAACTGCATGGCGTGTTGTCCCGCCAGCGCGAGGTCGAGTCGCTGGATGGCGAGATCGCCGGCCATCGTCAGGCGGTTGCCGCAGCGCGTGAACAGGTTGAGGCGCAGACCGCAAGAATCGCCGAAGAACGCATGACCATCCGCGGCCTGCGCGAATCAGTGTCGCAGCTGCAACAGCAGCATCACGGCCTGCAGGTCGAAAACGTGCGCCTGACCGAGCAGACCCAGCGCCTGACCCAGCGCGGCGAGCAGATCGCCACCGAGCTGGCGGAAATTGCGGCGCAGGTGATCAACGAAACCCGGCAGCTGGAGGCGGCCGGCACTGCGCTGGCCCAGTTGCAGTCCGAAGCGGACGGCTATGCGCGCGAACTCGAAGGTGCTCTGGAGCAGTTCCGAGCAGCGCAACACGCGCTCGATGCGCAGCGCGAGTCGGCGCAGCAGGCCGATCGCGCGCTGCAGGAGGCCATGTTCCAGGGCAAGAGTTCCGCGGCGAAGATCGATGAAGTGCAGCGGTCCATAAACACGGCAAGTGAACTGGCGGAACGCCTGGTGCAGTCGCTGGCTGCCGAACAGGAAGCACTGGCGCGCCTGGATGAATCGCCGTGGCAGAGCCAGTTGCAGATCGCGCTGTCGGTGCGCGGCACCAAGGAGCAGACCCTGGCCGAGGCGCGGGATGTGCTGGAAGCAACAGAAGCGCAGTTGAAAGCAGTGGAGCAGGAGCGCCTGGCCGCGGAGCAGAAGCTCGACCCGCTGCGTGAACGCATCAACGAGGTCAAGCTGAAGGAACAGGAAGCGCGCATTAACGAAGAGCAGTATGCGCAGCAGCTGGCGGAAGCCCAGGCGGATGAAACGGCGCTGGCGGCGCAGCTTGAAAAAGGCCAGCGCTCCGGTTCGCTGCAGTCGGAAATCAACAGATTAACAAATGAAATCAAGGGCTTGGGTGCGGTCAATCTGGCGGCTCTGGAGGAACTGGAGCAGGCCCGCGAGCGCAAGAACTACCTCGATGCCCAGTCCGCCGACCTGACCTCGGCGATGAACACGCTGGAAGACGCGATCCGTCGCATCGACCGTGAAACGCGCGAACGCCTGCAGTCGACCTTCGACCAGGTCAATGCGCATTTCTCGCGCATGTTCCCGGCACTGTTCGGCGGCGGCAATGCCAAGCTGCTGCTGACCGGCGAGGAAATCCTCGACGCCGGCATCCAGGTGGTGGCCCAGCCGCCGGGCAAGAAGAACAGCTCGATCCACCTGCTGTCGGGTGGCGAAAAGGCGCTGACCGCGATGTCACTGGTGTTCTCGATTTTCCAGCTCAATCCGGCGCCGTTCTGCATGCTGGATGAGGTGGACGCGCCGCTGGACGATTCGAATACCGGCCGCTTCTGCGAACTGGTCAAGAAAATGTCGGAACACTCGCAGTTCGTGTTCATCAGCCACAACAAGATCACCATGGAAATCGCCAACCAGTTGCTGGGCGTGACCATGCAGGAGCCGGGCGTGTCGCGGATTGTTGCCGTCGACATCGATGCGGCGATGAAGCTCACCGAGGAAGCGGCCTAAGCGGAGGCGCGATGAGCGACCTGCAGATCGCACTGGCGGTACTGGGTGTTGTGGTGGTCTCCGCGGTGTATGCCTACAACGCCTGGCAGGAGCGCGCGCTGCGCCGGCGGATGGAGCGTGCCTTCGAGGGCCAGCATGAAGACGTGCTGCTCAAGCGTGCCGCGGATGCGCCTGCCGTGCCACGCATCGAACCGCGGATTGGTGGCGCTGCGGTCGAGGGTGGTGCTCCGGCTGCGGCAATCAGCGGCCGTGTCGGCACTGAGGGCGGGGCCCTGCTGGCCGAGGGTGCGGATCCGCTGATCGAATTCATCGCCATCATCGATGGCAGCGACGTCTTTAATGAAGCCGCACTGCGCGAGTTGCAGCAGGCCATCGCGATTTTCGGCAAGCCGGCACGCCTGCTGGGTGAAGATGCAGCAGCCGGTGGCTGGCGTGTGCTGGGACGTGATGCCAAGGGTGGTTACAGCAGGCTGCAGGCCGCCCTGCAACTGGCCAATCGCTCGGGGCCGCTGCATGCGCCACAGCTCAACGGCTTCTGTGATGCGCTGCGCGGCTGGTGCGCAAAACATAGCGCCGATGTATCACTGCCCGACACCGCGGAAGCGCTGAAGGCGGCGCAGGCGCTGGATGCCTTCTGCGGCGAAACCGACGTTGCCATCGGTGTCAACGTGGTGGCCCAGCCCGGTGGCGCATTCGAAGGTGGTGAGGTTGTGGCTGCGGTTGTCGCCGCCGGTTTCGAACTGGAGCCGGATGGCGTGTTCTATCGCAGCGATGCCGCAGGGGAACCCCTGTTCACCCTGGAAAACCATCAGCCGCAGCCTTTTCTTGCTGAAGCCATTGATTCGCTGCAAACCCCGGGACTGACCCTGCTGCTTGATGTGCCGCGGGTGGCGGATGCTGAAGCCGTGCTTGAAGAGATGGCCGCCGCCGGCGCGCAGATTGCCGAAACCCTGGGCGGGCTGCTGGTGGATGACAACCGCGTGCCGCTGCAGGCGCCGGGACTGGCACGAATCAAGGCGCAGCTGGTTGAAATCCAGGCGGCGATGGCGGCGCATGACATTCCGGCGGGCAGCGCCCGCGCGCTCCGCCTGTTTGCATGACCGCGGACGATCCGCGGGCGCGGGCGGCTCATCGCGCAAATGAGCTGCGCGCCGAAATCGAAAGCCACAACCACCGCTATTACGTCCTCGACGATCCGTCGGTGACGGATGCCGAGTTTGACCGGCTGTTCCGCGAGTTGCAGGCGCTCGAGGCCAGCCATCCTGAACTGGTTACGCCCGATTCACCGACGCAGCGGGTTGGCGGTGCGGCGGCGGCCGCCTTTGATTCGGTGACCCACAGCCAGCCGATGCTGTCACTGAATAACGCCTTCGAGGATCAGGAGGTCGAGGCTTTTGACCGCCGTGTGCGCGAGCTTCTGGGCACAGCCGAAGTGGACTATGCGGTGGAGCCCAAGTTCGACGGCCTCGCGATCAGCCTGCGTTACGAAGAGGGCCGTCTGGTATC
>JAIENU010000034.1 GCA_019751125.1 Burkholderiales bacterium
TGGGTGCTGACGGGATCGAACCGCCGACATTCGCCTTGTAAGGGCGACGCTCTACCAGCTGAGCTAAGCACCCGCGACACCCGGGACGGTCCTCAGGCGGGTGTTTGACCACCCTGCAGCCCGATAAAGCGCCCCAAACAAAGGGCCGGATTGTAGACCAATCCGGCCCCGATTTCCAGCCTGTGCCGCTTAATCTTTAGTGCTTGATCGCCGCAGGTGCCGCGCCCTCACCCGCCACCGGCACCGGCGCCGCAGGCTCCTCGGCCAGCGGCTCGGGCTTGCGCTCCAGCGCCAGCTCCAGCACCTGGTCGATCCACTTCACCGGGTGGATGTCGAGCTTGTTTTTCACGTTGTCCGGAATCTCTTTCAGGTCCTTTACGTTCTCTTCCGGGATCAGCACGGTCTTGATGCCGCCGCGATGGGCTGCCAGCAGCTTCTCCTTCAGACCACCGATCGGCAGCACTTCGCCGCGCAGCGTGATCTCGCCGGTCATCGCCACATCCGCACGCACCGGTATGCCGGTCAGCACCGACACCATCGCCGTGCACAGGCCGATGCCCGCGCTCGGGCCGTCCTTCGGCGTGGCGCCTTCGGGCAGGTGAATATGGATGTCGTTCTTCTGGTAGAAGTCCGGATGGATGCCAAGGCGCTGGGAACGCGCACGAACCACCGACATCGCCGCCTGCACTGATTCCTGCATGACTTCACCAAGCTTGCCGGTGGTGGTCATCTTGCCCTTGCCGGCCATGGTTACGGCCTCGATTGACAGCAGTTCGCCGCCGACCTCGGTCCAGGCCAGGCCATTGACCTGACCGATCTGGTTTTCCTTCTCGGCGATGCCGAAGGAATAACGCCGCACTCCGAGGTATTTGTCGAGGTTGCGCGCCGTGACGTTGATCTTGCGCTCCTTGCCGCCGCTGACCAGCTCCTTCACCACCTTGCGGCAGATCTTGGAGATT
The DNA here is from genome assembly GCA_019751125.1 of Burkholderiales bacterium. Lineage (GTDB taxonomy): Bacteria > Pseudomonadota > Gammaproteobacteria > Burkholderiales > SG8-41. The sequence continues at coordinate 960 of JAIENU010000034.1, forward strand.
TCGCGGTCGAGGCTGCGCACGCCGGCTTCGCGCGTGTAGTAACGCACGATGTCGCGCAACGCGCTCTCCGATACCACCAGCTCGTCCTTCTTGAGACCGTGGTTTTCCATGGTCTTGGGCAGCAGATGGCGCTCGCCGATGCTCACTTTCTCGTCCTCGGTGTAGCCGGAAAGACGGATGATCTCCATACGGTCGAGCAGCGCCGGCGGAATGTTCAGCGTGTTGGCCGTGGCAACGAACATCACGTCGGACAGGTCGTACTCGACCTCGACATAGTGGTCGACGAAGGTGTTGTTCTGCTCGGGATCCAGCACCTCGAGCAGGGCGGACGCCGGATCACCCCGGAAATCCATCCCCATCTTGTCCACTTCATCCAGTAAAAACAAGGGGTTACGAACACCCACCTTGGACATGTTCTGGAGGATCTTGCCGGGCATCGAGCCGATGTAGGTGCGACGGTGGCCGCGGATCTCGGACTCGTCGCGCACCCCGCCCAGCGACATGCGCACGAACTTGCGGTTGGTGGCACGGGCGATCGACTGGCCGAGCGAGGTCTTGCCGACGCCGGGGGCGCCGACCAGGCACAGGATCGGCGCCTTCAGCTTGTCGACACGCTGCTGCACCGCCAGGTACTCGACGATCCGCTCCTTGATCTTGTCGAGGCCATAGTGGTCTTCATCCAGCACCTTCTCGGCGTTCTGCAGGTCGGTGCTGATCTTGCTTTTCTTGCGCCACGGCAGGCCGACCAGCGCATCGATGTAGTTGCGAACGACGGTGGCCTCGGCCGACATCGGTGACATCAGCTTCAGCTTCTTCAGCTCGGCTTCGGCCTTCTTGCGCGCGTCCTTGGGCATGCGCGCCGACCTGATCTTTTTCTCGATCTCGTCGATGTCCGCGCCTTCCTCGGTCTCGCCGAGTTCCTTCTGGATCGCCTTGACCTGCTCGTTCAGATAATACTCGCGCTGGCTCTTCTCCATCTGGCGCTTGACGCGGCCGCGGATGCGCTTTTCCACCTGCAGGATGTCGAGTTCACCCTCGACCACCTTCAGCAGGTGCTCGAGGCGCTCCTTGACGCCGATCATCTCCAGCACTTCCTGCTTCTGCTCCAGCTTGAGCGGCAGGTGCGCGGCAATGGTGTCGGCCAGGCGGCCGGCCTCGTCGATGCCGGCCAGCGAAGTCAGTATCTCCGGCGGAATCTTCTTGTTCAGTTTCACGTACTGATCGAACTGCTGGATCATCGTGCGCCGCATCGCCTCGGTCTCGTGGTCGGTCGCCGGATCGCTGGCGATCGGCGTCGCCTGCACCGTGAAATGCGACTTCAGGTCCTCGATCGAGTGGATGCGCGCGCGCTGGCTGCCCTCGACCAGCACCTTCACCGTGCCGTCGGGCAGTTTCAGCATCTGCAGGATGTTGGCGATACTGCCAACATCGTAAAGGTCTTCCGGCGACGGCTCGTCCTTGGCGGCGGATTTCTGCGCCACCAGCACGATGCTCTTGCCGGCTTCCATGGCGGTTTCGAGGGCCTTGATCGACTTCGGGCGGCCGACGAACAGCGGAATGACCATGTGCGGAAACACCACGACATCCCGCAAGGGGAGCAGGGGCATTTCCAACCGGTTGTTTTCGTTCGCTATTTGGTCATTCATTGGCGTTCACCTGAGAGTTTCAACATGAATGCAGCTTGGGGCTGGTGGCGCTGAATACAAGCGCCACAGCCCGATATTCCCACAAATGCGTCCCATGAGAGCGGGGAAACGGTGCCCTTGCAGTCCGCATTCCGGGACTTTGCAGGGTGATGACCCGGACTGCGGTCAGACGGTCGATCCGGCAACTTTGGGCGGATCCGAGTAGATCAGCAACGGCGAGGCGTCGCTGGTGATGGTGGCTTCGTCGACAACAACCTTGACCACGTTTTCCATCGACGGCAGGTCAAACATCGTGTTGAGCAGCGTGTGCTCGAGGATCGAACGCAGGCCGCGGGCGCCGGTCTTGCGTTCCAGCGCCTTGCGCGAAATCGCCTTCAGTGCGCCGTCACGCACCTCCAGCTCGGCACCTTCCATGCTGAACATTTTCTGGAACTGCTTCAACAGCGCGTTTTTCGGCTGGGTCAGGATCTCGATCAGCGCAGCCTCGTCGAGTTCGGCAAGTGTCGCCACCACCGGCAGGCGGCCGACAAACTCCGGGATCAGGCCGTACTTGATCAGGTCCTCGGGCTGCACGTCACGCAACACCACCGCCATGTCCTTGCGACTGTCCTTGCTGCGCACGTCGGCACCGAAGCCGATGCCGCTTTTTTCGGAACGCTCGCGGATGATCTTGTCGAGACCGCCGAACGCCCCGCCGCAGATGAACAGGATGTTGGTGGTGTCCACCTGCACGAATTCCTGGTTCGGGTGCTTGCGTCCGCCCTGCGGCGGCACCGAGGCAATGGTGCCCTCGATCAGCTTCAGCAGCGCCTGCTGCACACCCTCGCCTGACACGTCGCGGGTGATCGAAGGGTTGTCCGACTTGCGCGAAATCTTGTCGATCTCGTCAATGTAGACAATGCCGCGCTGCGCCTTCTCGACATCGTAGTCGCACTTCTGCAGCAGCTTCTGGATGATGTTCTCGACGTCCTCGCCGACATAACCGGCTTCGGTCAGCGTGGTGGCATCGGCCATCACGAAAGGCACGTTGAGCAGGCGCGCCAGCGTCTGCGCGAGCAGCGTCTTGCCCGAACCGGTGGGGCCTACCAGCAGGATGTTCGACTTCGACAGCTCGACATCGTCGCCCTTGCTGACGTTGCGCAGCCGCTTGTAATGGTTGTAGACCGCGACCGAGAGGATCTTCTTCGCGGTGTCCTGGCCGATCACATACTGGTTGAGGATGTCGCGGATCTCGTGCGGCACCGGCAGGTCGGACTTGGCACCCTTGGCGGCATCGCCACCCTGGGTTTCCTCGCGGATGATGTCATTGCAGAGCTCGATGCACTCGTCGCAGATGAACACCGACGGACCGGCGATCAGTTTGCGTACCTCGTGCTGGCTCTTGCCGCAGAACGAGCAGTACAGCAACTTTTCACCGCTGGCTTTTTCCGTCATCCCTGCAATCCTCTGCTAGCCCTGTTGATCCCTGTGATCCTGCCTGTTGCGCCCTGCTTACTGCGACCCTGAATCGGCCCGGAAATTCCCGGAGCCTCAGGCCGCAGCCTCTGCCCGGCTGGTCAGCATGCGGTCGACCAGACCGTAGTTTACAGCCGCCTCGGCGGAAAGGAAGTTGTCCCGATCCGTGTCGCGCTCGATGGTGGCGATGTCCTTGCCAGTGTGCTTGGCCAGGATCTGGTTCAGTTTGCCCTTCAGGAACAGGATTTCCTTGGCATGGATCTCGATATCCGAGGCCTGCCCCTGGAAGCCGCCCATCGGCTGGTGAATCATCACCCGCGAATTGGGCAGGCAGAACCGCTTGCCCTTGGCGCCGGCCGTCAGCAGCAGCGCACCCATGCTCGCGGCCTGACCGACACACAGTGTGGACACATCCGGCTTGATGAACTGCATGGTGTCGTAGATGCCCATGCCGGCAGTCACCGAACCACCCGGTGAGTTGATGTAGAAGGATATGTCCTTGTCCGGATTCTCCGACTCCAGGAACAGCAGCTGGGCAATGATCAGGTTGGCCGTGGCATCGTTCACCGGACCGACCAGAAACACCACGCGCTCCTTGAGCAGCCGCGAATAGATGTCATAGGCGCGCTCGCCACGGCCGCTCTGCTCAACAACCATCGGCACCAGGCCGAGGCCCTGCGGCTCCTGCATCATCGCAAACGGCTCGGTAAAACCCTTCATTTCGCGTTCCCCATCAGTTCGTCGAACGAAACCGCCTCGTCCTCAACCTGGGCATTGGCCAGCACCCAGGTCACCACGTTCTCTTCCAGCACCATGCCCTCAATGTCGCGCAGCCGGTCCGGTGAGGAATAGAACCACTTCACCACCTCTTCCGGGCGCTCGTAACTCTGCGCCTGCTCCTCGACCGCCGCCTTCACCTGCTCGGGTTTCGCGGCCAGGTTCTGCGCGCGCACCACTTCGGCAAGGATCAGGCCGAGGGTCACGCGACGCTGCGCGTTCTTCTCGAACATCTCCGCCGGCAGCGGCACGTTGTCGCCCACCGGGATGCCGCGGGCTGCCAGATCCTGCCGCGCCATCTGCTGCAGGCGCTCGATTTCCATCTCGACCAGCGCCTTCGGCACCTCGATCTGGGTAACCTCGGTCAGCGCGTCCATCACCCGTTCCTTGGTGCGCGCCTTGACCCGGGCGGTGACTTCGCGCTCCAGGTTGCCACGCACTTCGGCACGCATCTTGGCGATGTCGCCATCGGCCACACCGAGGCTTTTTGCGAACTCGGCGTCGATCTCCGGCAGCTTCGGCGCCGCAACAGCCTTCACCTCGACCTTGAACACCGCGGTCTTGCCGGCGACTTCCTTGCCGGCATAGTCGTCCGGGAACTTCACCTCGAAACTCTTGCTCTCGCCCGCCTTCAGTCCCGGCAGCGCCTTCTCGAAATCCGGCAGGAAGCGCCCCTCGCCCAACACGATGCTCTGGCCTTCGGCCTTGCCGCCTGCGAACTCGACGCCGTCGATGGTGCCGACGTAATCCATGGTCACGCGGTCGCCATCACCGGCGGCACGCTCGACCGTGTCATAACTCACGCGCTGCTTGCGCATGATTTCCAGCGTCTTGTCGACGTCGGCCTCACCGACCTCGAGCTTCGCCCGCTTCACCTTGGCCTTGGCCACGTCGCCAACCACGACTTCGGGATACACCTCGAAAGTCGCGCTGTAGCTGAATTCGGCTGCGCCATCACCCGGAGGGGCGGCATCGAACTTCGGATAGCCGGCCACGCGCAGGTTCTGCTCATTAACGGCATCGCCGAAGCTTTTCTGCAGGGTGTCACCGAGCACTTCCTGGCGCACCTGCGGGCCGAACTGCTGGGCCACCACCTTGAACGGCACCTTGCCGGGGCGGAAGCCGGCCAGTTTGACGGTGCGCGAAAGGCGCTTGAGGCGCGACTCGACTTCAACGTCGATCTCGGCCATCGGCACCACGATATTCAGTTTGCGCTGGAGGTTGCCCAGCGTTTCCAAGTTCGCTTGCATTACTTCATTCCCTGTTCAAGATGGATCTGACACGTCGAGCTGGTGCGAAAGGAGGGACTCGAACCCACACGCCTTTCGGCGCCAGAACCTAAATCTGGTGCGTCTACCAATTTCGCCACTTTCGCGCTGCAACAACGGCCCCCGGACGCCCGGCGGTTGCCAGCTGCACGACCGGCATTTCACTAACCTTATTTGCAACCCTTTGATTGTAAACTATATGCCGACCGGGCGAGACCTCGGCCGCGCGGCACTGACCCTGCCGCCAAGCCGTTGATCGGGTTCCGTTTTTCCGGTTTTTCCGGGGATTTTCCGAGGTTTTTTCCGCGGTTTTTTGACCATGGCGCCGGCTTTGTCCGGCTGTTTCGCGCTTGCCCACCTGCCCCCGGCCCACCTTGTCCGACATTTCTGTTGATCACTACGAGAATTTCCCCGTCGCCTCGGCACTGCTGCCGGCGCGGCTGCGGCGGCCGATCGCGCTGATTTATCGCTTCGCCCGCGAATCCGACGATTTCGCCGACGAAGGCGACCTGCCCGATGCCGAACGGCTGGCCCTGCTCGCCGGCTTCAGCCGCGAACTCGAACGCATCGAACGCGGCGAAGCGCCGGGCATTCCCTGGTTTGCCGACCTGGCGCAGATCATCCGCGAACATCAACTGCCAACCGGCCTGTTCCACGACCTGCTCTCCGCCTTCGCCCAGGACGTCACGCAAAAACGCTATGCGGACTATGCGCAGGTGCTCGACTACTGCCGGCGCTCGGCCAATCCGATCGGACGCCTGCTGCTGATCCTCTATCGCGCCGACACGCCGCAGAATCTGCAATACTCCGACGCCATCTGCTCCAGCCTGCAACTGATCAACTTCTGGCAGGACGTAGCCATCGACTGGCAGAAAAACCGCGTGTACTTCCCTCTCGACGAAATGCAGGCTCACGGCATCAGCGAAACACAGATTGCATCCGGTGACAGCGGCGGCGCCTGGCCGGCGTTCATGGACTTCCAGGTGCGGCGCTCGCGTGAACTGCTGTATTCGGGCAAACCGCTGGGCCGCGCGCTGAAGGGCCGCATCGGGCTGGAGATGCGCATGGTCATCGCCGGCGGCGACCGCATCCTCGAAAAAATCAGCGCGGTGCGCGGCGACGTGTTCCGCCATCGGCCGGTGCTGAAAAAACCGGACTGGCTGCTGATGCTGGCACGTTCGCTGTTTTGACCATCGCCATGACCGACGCCCACCAGTACTGCCAGGACAAGGCCGCCGCCAGCGGCTCGAGCTTCTATTACAGCTTCATGTTCCTGCCGCCGGAACGGCGCCGCGCCATCACCGCGCTCTATGCCTACTGCCGCGAGGTGGATGACGTTGTCGATGAATGCACCGATGAAGGCGTCGCACGCAGCAAGCTCGACTGGTGGCGTGCCGAAATCGGCCGCCTCTACCAGGGTAATGCCCAGCACCCGGTGACGCGTGCGCTGGCCGATGTGATCAAGCCCTTCGGCATCGAACAGGCACTGCTGCTCGAAGTCATCGACGGCATGGCGATGGACCTCGACTACAACCGCTACCCGGATTTCGACACGCTCAAAGTCTATTGCCACCGCGTCGCCGGCGTGGTCGGCCTGATGTCGGCGCGCATCTTCGGCTACAGCGACCCGAAGACGCTGGACTACGCCGCCGAGCTCGGCCTGGCCTTCCAGTTAACAAACATCATCCGCGACGTCGGCGAGGATGCACGGCGCAACCGCGTCTACCTGCCACTGGATGAACTGAAGGCGGCCGGCCTCGAAGCCGCGCAGATCGTCCACGGCGACAGCGCCGTCGAATCCGGTGAACCCTTCCGCAAACTGATGGCGGCACAGATCGAACGCGCGCTCGCCAGCTACGACCGTGCCTTCGCCCTGCTCCCCGCCGCCGACCGCAAGTCACAGATCCCCGGCATCATCATGGCGGCGATCTACCGTACCCTGCTCGAGGAAATCCGCGACGACGGCGCCAAAGTGCTGACCCGGCGCACTTCGTTGACGCCGCTGAGAAAGCTGTGGATCGCCTGGAAAACATGGATCAAGGATTGAGGAGTGAGGATTGCGGATTGAGCAAAACCATGGCAATGCCCCTTCAATCCTCACTCCTCAATCCTGAACACCCGCCCGTCACTATTTAAAAAGGATCACCGCCGATGGATTTGGAACTGCGCAACAAAACCGCTTTGGTCACCGGCACCAGCCAGGGCATCGGCCGGATGACCGCAAAAATGCTCGCGGCCGAAGGTGTGCGGCTATGCATCGCGGCAAGGCGCAAAAACCTGCTGGAAGAACTGGCGCGGGAAATCACCGCAGCCGGCGGCATCGCTCCGGCGATTGTCGAAACCGACATCATGGAAGACGGCGCACCGCAGCGGCTGGCGGATGCCGCGCGCAAGGCGCTGGGCCACGTCGACATCCTCGTCAACAGCGCCGGCGGCAGCCGGCCGAAGATTCCGGTGGATGCACCCGAAGAGGAATGGGAAAGCGTGATGACGCTCAACTTCGTGCGCGTACGCCAGCTCACCCATGCCGTGCTGCCGGACATGATCGCGCGCAAATGGGGCCGCGTGATCAACCTCTCCGGCAAATCCGAGCCCGATTCGCTGCTCGCCGCGACACCGGCGAAAGCAGCGATCCACGGCTGGTCCAAGGGACTGTCGCGCGAAGTCGGCAAACACGGCATCACCGTCAACTGCCTGGCGCCGGGCCGCATCATGAGCGAACAGATCCGCCGCAAATACTCGCCCGAGTTCCGCAGGCATGAAGAACAGAACGAAATCCCGCTGGGCCGCTACGGCGAGCCCGAGGAAATCGCCGCGATGGCGGTGTTCCTCGCCTCGGCTCGCGGCAGCTATATCACGGGCACGGTGATACCGGTCGATGGCGGCATGCGCCGCTTCGCGTTCTGACAGGGATGATCGTCAACACATGATCGTCAATACATGATCGCCATCATTTTCGAAGTCTGGCCCGATCCGGCACGGCGCGATGAATATCTCGACCTCGCCGCCGAACTGCGGCCACTGCTCGAACAGATTGATGGTTTTATTTCAATTGAACGTTTCGAAAGTCTGAACGAACCGGGCAAGCTGCTGTCGCTTTCAGTGTTCAGGGATGAACAGGCGGTCGAACAGTGGCGCCGGCTCGAAGCCCACCGCATCGCACAGGCGCGCGGCCGTGGCGGCGTGTTCCGCGACTACCGCCTGCGTGTGGCCTCGGTGATCCGCGACTACGGCATGAACGAACGCGCGCAGGCCCCGCAGGACAGCCGCGAGCGCCACTCGAAGTAAAACATAACCAATTGTTTTTATTGATAAATATTCATGCCCCATGAAATCGGCCTGATCACGATGCTCGCCGCGGCCTTCGGCTTCGCGATCGTCTTCGGCCTCATCGCCGCCCGCATCGGCCTGCCGCCGCTGGTCGGCTACCTGATCGCCGGCGTGCTGATCGGCCCGCACACGCCGGGCTTTGTCGCCAACGCCGATCTTGCCGCACAGCTCGCCGAGATCGGCGTGATGCTGCTGATGTTCGGCGTCGGCCTGCATCTGTCGATCGACGACCTGCTCGCAGTGCGCAAGATTGCGCTGCCCGGCGCAGTGGTGCAGATCGCCGCGGCCACGGTGATGGGTGCCGGCGTCGCGCATTTCTGGGGCTGGAATCTTGGCGCGGGTATTGTCTTCGGCCTCGCGCTGTCGGTGGCGAGCACCGTGGTGCTGTTGAAAGCGCTCGAAGCGCGTGGCCTGGTCGATTCGATGAACGGCCGCATTGCCGTCGGCTGGCTGGTGGTCGAAGACCTGGTGATGGTATTGGCGCTGGTGCTGCTGCCGCCGCTCGCCGGCCTGCTCGGCGGCGAAGGCGCAACACCCAGTGGCGGCGAACTCGCACTGACGCTGGGCAAGACGCTGGGCATGGTGGCGGTGTTCATCGTGCTGATGCTGGTGGTCGGCAAGCGCGTCTTCCCGTGGGTGCTGTGGCAGGTCGCACGCACCGGCTCACGCGAGCTGTTCACACTGTGCGTGATCGCCGCGGCACTCGGCATCGCCTTCGGCGCCGCGGCGCTGTTCGGCGTGTCGTTTGCGCTGGGCGCCTTCTTCGCCGGCATGGTGCTGCGCGAATCCGAACTCTCGCACCGCGCCGCAGAAGAATCACTGCCGCTGCGCGACGCCTTTGCCGTGCTGTTCTTTGTGTCGGTGGGCATGCTGTTCGACCCGATGATGCTGGTCGAGCAGCCGCTGCGCGTGCTCGCCGTGGTCGGCATCATCGTCATCGGCAAGTCGCTGGCCGCCCTGGCCATCGTCATCGCCTTCCGTTATCCGTTGAACACCGCGTTCACGGTATCGGCAAGCCTCGCCCAGATCGGCGAGTTCTCCTTCATCCTCGCCGGGCTCGGCGTCGCGCTGAAACTGCTGCCGGTCGAAGGCCAGAACCTGATCCTCGCCGGCGCGGTGATCTCGATCGCACTGAATCCGCTGGTGTTCAGCCTCATCGAACCGCTGCAGGAGCGCATCCGCGCCCGCTCCAAGCTCGCGCGCGACCTCGAGCGCCGCGAAGATCCGCTGGCGCAGCTGCCGATGAGCACCGACCAGTCCCTGCTCACCGGCCATGTGCTGGTGGTCGGTTACGGTCGCGTCGGCCGGCGCATCGGTGCCGCATTGCGCGAAAAAAACATCCCGGTGGTGGTCGCCGAACAGAACCGCGAAACGGTGGAACAACTGCGCGGCGACGGCATTCCGGCGGTTTCGGGTGATGCCGCCGATCCGGCAGTGCTGATCCAGGCCCATGTCGCGCGGGCACGCCTGCTGGTGATCGCCGCGCCGGACTCCACGCGCGCGCGCAAGATGATCGAAACAGCACGCATGCTCAATCCGGACATCGAGATCGTCGCCCGCACCCACAGCGACGAGGAAGCCGGCCTGCTCAAGGGCGACAAGCCCGACCGCGTATTCATCGACGAGCAGGAGCTGGCCATCGCCATGGCCGATCATGTCGTCGGCCGCTGCGCTTCCGGCCATAAAAAAACCGGCCACTAGGCCGGTTTTTTTACTCCAAGATCTTTCAGCACCACACAGACCGTTCGCCCTGAGCCTGTCGAAGGACGGGCTTCGACGGGCCCAGCCCGAACGGTTTAAGGCTCCGCAGCAAGCAACTACTTCTTCTTCGCCAGGCTGGCGATGCGCTTTTTCTCTTCCGCCTGGATCGCTGACAGCATCTTCGCGTCCGGGTCCTGCCATTTGCCGCCGGCGGAATTGGCCATGAAAGCCACGGCCTTCGAAAAATCCTCCAGCGACAGGTTGGGGTTGCCACCCTTGGGCGGCATGCCGCGAATCCCGACCCAGGCGTGCGCCGTCAGCACCGCCTGACCTTCCTTGATCAGCGGCGCCCAGGCTTTGGCGTCACCGAATTTCGGCGCATTGGCGGCACCTGTGGCATGACAGGCAAAACAAATGGATTTGTAAACCGCCTCGCCAGACTGTTGCGCCTGAGCCGGCAACGCCGCCGCCAGCACCACCAAACCCGCTGCTTTCCATGACATTTCGATCTCCTTGTCCATGATGTTGATCCACCACCCTCAACGCAGCAGCCGGCTTTTCCGCTGACCGGCCTACTTCACCGGTTTCGCCAGCCCCAGCTCGACCAGGATGTCGCGGATGTCGTTGTACTCCTCGGCGATGTATTTGGTGGTGTCGGCGCTGTTGCGGTAGCTGTTCGACATCTGTGCCGCGGCCAGGTCGTCGTTCCACTCCTTGCTCTGTGTCAGGGTGCGGAAGTTGTTGTCCCAGTACGCCACCTGCGCCGGCGTCAGGTTTTTCGGGGCGATCAGCAGCCGCCAGTTGTCGGCGACGATCGGGAATCCGGCCTCCCTCGCCGTCGGCAGCTTGGCCAGCGCGCCGGGCAGCCGCTGCGGCGAGGCAATCGCCAGCGGGCGCATGGTGCCCGCGGCATAGGGCGCGGCGATCGACGATGCCGAATTGACCCATACCGAGACATGGCCACCGAGGGTTGCCGCCAGCGCTTCGCCGCCGCCGTTGTAAATCACCACCTTGAGTTTTTTCAGGTCGGCGCCCGCGGCCTTGGCGAACAGGCCGGTGGCGATATGGTTGGCACCGCCGGCAGCGCTTGAGGTGCCGAAGGTGATCGCGTCCGGATTCTCACGCAGCGCCTTCGCCAGATCGGCGAGGGTTTTGAACGGCGAATCGGCCTTCACCGCGAAGCCGATGTATTCGCTGATCAGCAGCGAAATCGGCGTAAAGTCGGTGTAGTTCTGCGTGCTGCGTCCGGTGATGTGGTTGGTCACCAGGTTGTACGAAGTCACCTGCAGCAGGTGCGCATCCCCCACCTTCGGCGCCATGTAAGCCCAGGCCACCGCACCACCCGCACCTGGCTTGTTGACCACCGCAACCGGCACCGTCATCGCCTTCTGCTCCTGCCAGATTTTCTGGATCAGGCGCGCGGTGCGGTCGGTGCCGGTGCCGGCGCTGGAACCGACGATGATTTCAATCGGGCGTTCGGGCTTCCAGCCGCCTTGTGCCCAGGCGGAACCGCTGGCTGCGGCAAGGATCAGCGTTGCTGCGATTGCCATGTGATTTTTCATGGCCTCCTCCTTCTGTTTGCTTATGGTTGTTTCAGTTTTTTTCCTGTAAGCCCTGCAAAATCATCCGGCTGCCGCGCTCGGCGATCATCATCACCGGCGCGTTGGTATTGCCCGAAGTGATCACCGGCATCACCGAGGCATCAATCACGCGCAAGCCCTCGAGCCCGCGCACGCGCAATTGCGCATCAACCACCGCCGAAGCGTCATCCGCGCGCCCCATTTTGCAGGTGCCGACCGGATGGAAAATCGTGGTGCCGATCTGCCCCGCCGCCTGCAGCAGTTCCGCGTCCGTCTGCAGCGCCGGGCCGGGCATGAATTCCTCCGGACTGTAAGGCTTCAATGCGGCGGCTGTATTGACTATCCGTCTCGTCAGGCGGATGGCATCGACCGCGACCCTGCGATCCTCGTCGGTAGACAGGTAATTCGGCGCAATCGCCGGATGTGCGCGCGGATCGGCCGAAGTGATGCGCACCGTGCCGCGCGACGTCGGCCGCAGGTTGCAGACACTCGCGGTGAAGGCCGGGAAGGGATGCGGCGGCTCGCCGAAGCGGTCCAGCGAAATCGGCTGCACGTGGTATTCGAGATTGGGCGTGGCCTGCGCCGGATCGGATCTGGCGAAAGCGCCCAGCTGCGACGGCGGCATGGTCAGCGGGCCGCTGCGATGCAACGCATATTCCAGCGCCATCTTCGCCTTCGCCCACCACGAATCCAGCATCGTGTTCAGCGTCAGCGCGTTTTGAACGCGAAAGGCCAGCCGCAGCTGCAGATGGTCCTGCAGGTTCTCGCCCACCGGCAATTCCAGCACCACGGGTATGCCGTGCTCCTTCAACAACGCTGCCGGCCCGACACCGGAAAGCTGCAGGATCTGCGGGCTGCCGATGGCGCCGGCGGCAAGAACGGTCTCGGCCCGTGCATTCACCTGCCGTATCACGCCCTCCTGCTCGAACTCGACACCCGTCGCGCGCCGGCCTTCAAACAACACCCGCCGCACCAGCGCGCCGGTGATGATTGTCAGGTTCGGCCTTGCACGCACCGGATCAAGAAAAGCCCGCGCCGCGCTCCAGCGTATGCCGCGTTTCTGCGTGACCTCGAAGCGCGATACGCCTTCGTTGTTGCCACGGTTGAAATCATCCGTTTCGGGTATGCCCGACTCCACCGCCGCCGCGCGGAAGGCTTCGATGATGTCCCAGCGCACGCGCGGCGTTTCGACGCGCAGTTCGCCGCCGGCGCCGTGTTTTTCATCGGCACCGCGCCAGTGGTCCTCATGCTGCATGAACACCGGCAGCACCCGCGGCCATGACCAGCCGGCATCACCGGTCAACCGCGCCCATTCGTCGTAATCGCGTGCCTGGCCGCGCAGGTAGAGCATCGCGTTGATCGATGACGAGCCGCCGATGACGCGGCCGCGCGGATAGCTGATCGCGCGGCCGTTAAGCCCCGGCTCGGCGACGGTCTTGTAGCACCAGTCGGTGCGCGGATTGCCGATGCAGTAGAGATAGCCGACGGGAATGCGTATCCACCGCCAGTCATCGTTGCCGCCAGCCTCGATCAGCAGCACCGAACGCGACGGATCGGCGGAGAGCCGGTTCGCCAGCACGCAGCCTGCGCTGCCGGCACCGACGATCACGAAGTCATAACTGGCGGTGATGGACATTGATTATTTATTAAATAAAATCAATGACTTATATGTTTTTTACCCCCTCCCCCCATGGTCTCATGGGGGGAGGGTTGGGGTGGGGGGTGACCACAATATCGTCGTTGCCCCTCTGCTTCGCTACAAGTGTTCCCTTGACCCTAACCCTGCTGCGCTTCAAGTCTGCCCTTGTCTCCCCGCCAGTCGGCGGGGAGAGGGAATAAAAAGCAAAAAACAATCAACCGCCCTTCACCAGCTTCTGCACATTCCAGTTCAGCGAATCCGCAACATAGATGTTGTCCTGCGCATCCAGCGCCAGGTAATGCGCCTCGCCGTAACGGTTGGGACCCTTGCCCTGGCCACCGGTGGCCGCGAGCAGGTTCAGATCCATGTCGAGCTTCATGATGCGGCCGGCGTGACCGTGGGCCATCATGATGTGTTTCTTGTCGCTGCACAGCGCGAGGCCGCAGGGCGTGCCCGGATGTTTTTTCTCGCGCAGGTATTTGCCGTCGGCATCGAACACCTGCAGCCGCTGGTTGGAGCGGTCGGCGATGATGACCTGCCCCTTCGGATCGACCAGCACGGCGTGCGGCTGGTTGAACTGCCCCTCGCCCTTGCCCTCGCCGCCCCAGGTCAACAAAAAGTTTCCGTCACCGTCGAACTTCATCACCCGCGACTCACCCTTGCCGTGGCCCTGGGTGATGTAGACCTCGCCCTTCGGCCCGAAGGCGATGTCATTCGGTTCGTTGAAGCAGCGCAGGTGGCCGGCCTGGTGCCAGTCCGTGGCGCGGCCTTTCACACCGAGCACCATCTGGATGCGACCTGCGGCATTCATCTTCACCACGATGTGCGCCGCGGTGTCAGTCGCCCAGATGTTGCCCTGCGCATCCAGTTTCAGGCCGTGCGGGTTGTCGAAAATGCCGCGGCACATGGTCTTCAGGTACATCCCCTGCGGGTTGAATTCCATCAGCGCGTGTTCGCTGCGGTTGAACACCAGGATGTTGCCGTTGGCGCGCACCGCCACCGCCGAGCAGGGCCCGAAGTTCATGCCCTCGGGCAACTGGAAAATGTCCGGCACCACCTTGTAGTTCAGTTCCGGGACATTCTTTTCGATTTCCATGATCGCGGCTTGCGCCATGAACCACTCCTTTTCAGTGCGTTATTGTTGTCGCCGCGCCTGAAAACGGTGCGGACGGTGGCCGCAGGATACCCCGGAAAGCGCAGCCGCAAGCCGCACAGTCCACGGCCCAAGACGGTCATCATAAGCCATTGTTTTAATTTAATAATTTGTTTATCAGCGGGTATGCCGCCGGCATCGGCACTGGCACTTGGCATGGTCCGTGCACTGGCACATCACGCCATGTCCGCCACCGTCACTCCCATCGCCTCGATGAACCGCCTCTACAGCTTCGTCGCCGGCCGCAGCGGCGGCTGGCTGGTCGAACAGGTGATGCGCGTGACCGGCGAACTGCTGCCCTCGGCGCCGCGTATCGCGGTCGTTGCCGAAACCTCGGCCCATCCGCAGCGTGACGCCACCTGGTGCCTGCGCGGCATCACCAGCAACGAGCGTTACGTCACCCGCGAAGAAAAAGCCGCGCTCGCCGCCAAACAGGAAGGCCTCGGCCGCGCTCAGGCCAGTTGCGCCGCGATGATCCCGATCCGCAAGAGTGCGGCGTGGTGGGCGATGCCGCAAGACGAACGCCGCGACATCCTCGAAAAACAGTCGCGCCACATCGCCATCGGCATGCACTACCTGCCGGCCATCGCGCGCCGCCTGCACCACTGCCGCGACATCGGCGGCAACGAGCCCTTCGACTTCATCACCTGGTTTGAATACGCCCCCGAAGACAGCACCGCGTTCAACGAACTGCTGCGCGAACTGCGCGCCTCGCTGGAATGGCGCTACGTCGAGCGCGAAGTCGATATCCGTTTGAAGCGGGCCGAAAGCTGAACGCGCTGCCGCGGCCTTGCGGCTGTCGGGGCAGGACTACAATGTCCGGGATTGTTCACCGACCGGACAGGAGCCCGCCATGTTCAAACCCCTCGCCATCGCCCTGACTTGTTCCGCAATACCCCTCGCCCTCGCCTGCGCGGCACCGCCCGCCGCCGCGCAGAACATGAAACCCGGCCTCTGGGAAATCACCAGCAAGATGGGCGGCGAACAGGGCGCCAAAATGGCCGCAGCCCAGTCCGAGATGCAGAAGCAGCTCGCCGCGATGCCGCCCGAGCAGCGCAAGATGATGGAAAAAATGATGGCCCAGCAGGGCGTCAGCATGGCACCCGGCGCTGCGCCCGGCGGCGGCATGGCCACACGCATCTGCATCAGCAAGGAGATGGCCGCGCGCAACGAAGCGCCGGCACAACCGGGCGACTGCAAGCAGGAAACCCTCTCCCGCAGCGGCAACACCACCAAATTCAAGTTCAGCTGCAGCAACCCGCCCTCCAGCGGCGAAGGCGAAGTCAGTTTCTCCGGCAGCGAGGCTTACTCCAGCAAAATCAAAACCACCACCCAGCACAAAGGCAAGACCGAAACCATGAACATGGAAAGCCAGGGCAAATGGCTCTCCGGTGACTGCGGCAACCTGAAGCCGGTGAAGTAACCCGGACGCCACGTCCCCATCCAACCGGACCCCGGGTTCATGGCCATCAGCAGCGTCCCGCAACCGGCAACGCCGGCCGAAGCGGCCGGCGGCACATCCGGCGACCCCGCGCAGGCACTCGTTGCCGAGCAGATCCGCCTGCTCTACCAGAATACGGTCATCGCGCAGATCGTCACCCTGCTCAATGGCGCGTTACTCGCGGCGATCCAGAGTTCCGCGCTCGGCGTCGGGCCGGTGCTGCCCTGGTTTGCGCTGCTCGCCGCGGTCAGCCTGTCGCGGGTTGCGCTCGCCTATGCCTACGCGCGGGCCGCGCCCTTGCAACGCCGTTCGCCGGCCTGGCAGCACCTGTATTGCATCGGCGCCGCACTTGCGGGTCTGGCCTGGGGTGCGTCCAGCTTCATGCTCTATGCGGCGGATTCCTTCGTCCACCAGATATTCCTGCTGTTTGTGCTCTCGGGCATGCTCGCCGGCGCGATCGGCATCATGGCATCCTGGTTCCCGGCGTTCGCACTGTTCGCCGCGGGCACCGCCATGCCGGCGGTGGTCCACTCCGCAATGGTTGGCGAGGACATGCACATCGCGATGGCCTGGCTGGTGTTCCTGTTCATGATGACCATGCTGGTGGTTGCGCGCCGGGTCAACCGCGCGATCATCGAGGCCCTGCAGCTGCGCTTCGAAAACCAGCAACTGGTGGACCACCTGATCCGGCAGAAGGACCACGCCGAGGCCCTCAACCGCGAACTGCTTGAAGCCCAGTCCGGACTGCGCAAGCTCAATGACGAACTGGAGCGCCGCGTCGAGGAACGCACGCATGACCTAAAGCGCGCCAACGAAGACCTCGAGCGTTTTGCCTATGCCGCCTCGCACGACCTGCAGGAACCGGTGCGCACGGTGGCCAACTTCGCCGAACTGCTCCAGCAGCGGCATGCCGGCAAGCTGGATGCCGACGGCCGGGAATTCCTCGGCTATATCCTGAACAGCGCGCTCAACATGCGGCGGCTGATCGAGGACCTGCTCACCTACTCGCGGGTGGATTCCGACACCACGACCGGCACACCGGTTGATTGCGCAAAGCTGATCGAAGAGCTGCAGGCCGACCTCAAGTCCGCGATCAGCGAAAGCGGCGCGGTCATCGAGCACGACAGAATCCCCCCGCTGCAGGGCCATCCCGGCCAGATCAGGCAGCTGTTTTCAAACCTGCTGACCAACGCCATCAAATTCCGCGGGGCCGCGCCGCCGCGGATACACATCGCGGCAAGGCGGCAAGACCGGTTCTGTATAATTTCCGTCCAGGACAACGGCATCGGCATCCCGCAGCGTTACCAGAGCAAAATATTCGAAATGTTCGAGCGCCTGCACGGCGCAAGCCGCTACCCCGGCACCGGCATGGGGCTGGCGCTTTGCAAAAGAATCGTGGAGAGACATCATGGCCGAATATGGGTTGAGTCCAACGAGGGTCGTGGGTCAACGTTTTTCTTCAGCATCCCTGCCGCAGATGCATGACGGCACGGGGATGCAGCGGCCCGTCGAAATCCTGCTGGTGGAAGACAGCCCCGCCGATGTACGCATGATGCAGGAAGCCCTGCACATGGCCGAAATCGCCCACCACCTTGCGGTGGTCAGCGACGGCGAGGAGGCACTGCACTACCTGCACCGCGTGGACCCGTTCATGCACGTGCCACGACCCGACATCGTCATCCTCGACATCAAGCTGCCGAAAATGAGCGGCCTGGGCGTGCTGCGCGAAATACGCGCCAGCCCCGAACTCCAAAAACTGCCGGTGATGATGCTCACCAGTTCCCCCGCCATCCAGGACCGCAGCGCCAGCGAGAATCTCGGCGCCACGCACTTTGTCACCAAACCCGTCGGGCTGTTCCTGCTCGCCGGCGAACTGAAGATCATCAACGCGCTGGTCAAGCGCGGCGGCCACTGATCCGCAGTGGGCGCCGAACTCGGCTCGCTCGACCGCGTTGCGCGCATCGTCGAAGTGCAGGGCATGCTCAATGCCACCGAGGATTTCGAGGAACACCCGCAGGTGTTGAACGGCTGCTCCGACCTGCTGGTCGAAGTTTTCGGCGAGCGCGGCATCCACGCGCGCTCCGTGCTCGGCGCCAACTCGCTGCGCGGCGGCGTGCCGCTGGTGATCAAGGCGACGCTGGAAATCCTGCCTGGCTGAAACCGCGGCCCCAACCGAAGCCCCATAAAAACATCCCGAGGAGAACCCGCTTGAAATCCGTCCTGACCACCATCGCCGCGACCCTGCTCACCGCGGCCTGCGCCGCCCAGGCCGCCCAGCCCTATCCCAGCAAGGTCATCCGCATGATCGTGCCGCTCGCGCCCGGCGGCACCGGCGACACGCTGGCGCGCACCGTCAGCGAGGAAATGGGAAAGCAGCTCAACACCAACATCGTGGTCGATAACCGGCCCGGTGCCGGCGGCCTGATCGGCACCGAGACCGTGGCCACCGGCGCGTCCGACGGCTATACGCTGATCAACGTCAGCCCCTCGCACGTGATCAACCCGGCGCTGCACACGCGCAAGACCTACGACCCGGTGCGCGACTTCGAAGCGGTGATCCACATCGCCAACACCTACCAGATCATCGTCGCCCACCCCTCGCTGCCGGCGAAAACGCTGAAGGACCTGATCGACCTCGCAAAAAAATCACCCGGCAAGCTGAGCTACGGCTCGGCCGGCACCGGCTCGGCAACACACCTGAACATGGAGCTGTTCAAGTCCATGGCCGGCGTGAATATCGCGCACATCCCGTACAAGGGCAGCACCTTCGCCCGCAACGACGTGGTCGCCGGCCAGATCCAGATCGCGATGGACGGCCTGCTGCCGGTGCTGCCGCTGATCCGCGACGGCCGCCTGCGCCCGCTGGGCCTGACCAGCAGCAAACGTTCAGCCGTAGCGCCGGACATCCCCACCATCGGCGAAGCCGTGCCCGGCTACGCCACCGACACCTGGTACGGCATCCTCGCGCCGGCAAAAACGCCGAAGGCGATCATCAGCACGCTGCATGGTGCAGCGGTCAAGGCGATGAATATGCCGGCGACGGCGGCGCGGTTGAAACAATTGGGGACTGATCCGGTAGGCGGGAGTTCGGAGCAGTTCGGGAAGCTGATCGAGAAGGAAGCGAAGCTGTGGGCGAAGGTGGTGCAGGTTTCGGGGGCGAAGGTTAACTAAAAGCTTAAAATCAAACTCGATGGGCCACACAAAAGAATTTCACAATAAAAAGCACTTGGCTGAAGTTGATGAGTTTGCCAAGAAGTTATCAACGTCCCTGCCAAAATCAATTGCAATAGCTTCTCTAACTCTAAAGTCAAAAATCCCGTTTCATGCACTGTCTGCCAGAGAAATCCTAATCCATAGAATGGCGGCAATAACTTGCCCCGCAGTGGACCTCTTCAAGGAAAAGAAGTCGATACCTGCGATCATTTTGACTCGATCAGCCATTGAAACGGTTTCGGTAACTTATGCCCTTCATGAGCGAATTAGCTCTTTCCTAAAAAGTGAAGAAAAGGACATTAACGAACTAGGTGAATTTCTGGTCAGCTGCATGGTAGGAACAAAAAATAACCCGCAGACACCATCAGCAATCAATGTGCTTACCCACATCGATCGGATAAAGAAAGCACTCCCCAAGTTTCGGGACTTATACGATGGGTTGAGCGAATTTGCTCACCCAAACTGGGCCGGAACATTCGGGGCCTTCGGAGAAATTGATCACGAAAAATTTGAACTTAATCTTGGTGAGTCCGACCGTTCAAATGCGTATACAGCGGGATTAGCATCGCTCGCTTTGGCCTGTAATATGTTTGAAACGCTTTACAACGAACTCGGCGATCTCATTCGCCATCTAAATGATCACTTTGAGTCACAGCAAGCGTAGGGTGCAATAAGCGAAGCGCATTACACCAATGCCATCCATATCAATCCTGACCGACCGGTAAGTTACACCGCCACTCAGCTAACTCACCCTACACCTCTCAGCTTTCACTCTCACCGCATTGCCCTCACCCACCACCGCCCTTCCCGCCGCCATCGCCTGGATGACTGGCGCGCTGGTGCTGTTCACCAGCATGGCCATCGGCGCCCGTGAACTTTCGGCCGACCTCAGCACAATTCAACTGCTGGCGATCCGTAGCCTGATCGGCCTCGTCATCATCGCCGTGCTGCTGACCCGCAGCGGCTGGTCGCAGGTGGTGACCCCGCACCTCGGGCTGCACGCGCTGCGCAATCTGGCGCAGTTCGGCGGGCAATTCAGCTGGTTTTATGCGATCGCGTCGATTCCGCTGGCGACCGTGTTCGCAATCGAATTCACAGTACCGATCTGGACTGCGATCTGCGCGGCCTTCCTGCTGGGTGAGCGCATCACCGCGCGGCGGGTGTTCGCCATCGCCTGCGGGCTCGCCGGCGTGCTGGTGATCCTGCGCCCCGGCGCCGGCCTGATCCACCACGCGGCGCTGGTGATGCTGGCAGGCGCGATGTCCTTCGGCATGGCCTTCACGCTGACCAAGAAGCTCGCCACCCGCGATTCGATGCTGTGCATCCTGTTCTGGATGTCGGCTATGCAGCTGCCGGCGAGCCTGATTCCCGCGCTGTGGCAGTGGACGCCGCTGGAACTGAAGCATCTGCCCTGGCTGCTGCTGATCGGCTTTGCCGGCCTCGCCGCGCATACCTGCATGGTGCGCGCGCTGGCGCTGGCCGA
>JAIENU010000198.1 GCA_019751125.1 Burkholderiales bacterium
GCCGGGTGGCGGCGGTTTCACTGAAACCCGGCGATCGTTTGCGGGTGCGTCCCGGCGCGGTGGTGCCGGCTGACGGTGTCGTGCTGAACGGCGTGTCTGCGGCGGATGAATCGCTGCTGACCGGCGAGTCGCGGCCGGTGCCCAAGCGCGCCGGCGACCTGCTGACCGGCGGTTCGGTCAATCTCGAGGGTGCGCTGACCCTGCGTGTAACGCAGGCCGGTGACGGCACCGTGCTCGCCGGCATCCTGCGACTGCTCGACCGCGCGCAATCCGCCAAGCCGCGCATCGCGCAGCTGGCAGATCGTGTGGCGCATGGTTTTGTCACCGGGCTGCTGGTGCTGACGGTGATTGCATTTGCCTTGTGGTGGCTGATTGATCCGGCGCGTGCGCCGTGGATTGCCGTTGCCCTGCTGGTGGTGACCTGTCCCTGTGCGCTGTCACTGGCGACACCCGCTGCACTGACCGCGGCAACCGGCGCGGCCTACCGTGAAGGGGTGCTGATTACCCGGGGCAATGCGCTGGAAACCCTGGCACAGGCCAGCCATGTCGTATTCGACAAGACCGGAACTTTGACCACCGGACGCATGACGCTCGCCGGTGTCACACCACTGTCGGCCGAGGACCGCGGGCAATGCCTGGCGATGGCCGCAGCGCTGGAGTCGTGGTCCGAACACCCGGCTGCACAGGCGATCACTGCTGCTGCCACTGGTGTGCATCCGGTGGCGGACGAGGTGATCACAATGGCCGGGGACGGGGTCGAGGGGCGCATCGGCGGCCGCCGTTGCCGCATCGGCAGGATGGAGTTCGTCGCCGCCTTGCACGGCAGGCCGCTGCCGCGCGAGGCTGCCGTGGTGCCCGAAGCCTTGAGCGTGGTGGCTATGGGCGACGAACAGGGATGGATTGCACTGTTCATGCTCGACGATCAGCTGCGCCACGATGCAGTGGCGGTGGTTGCCGCGCTGCAGGCCGCGGGTGTGACAGTGGCGCTGTTGTCCGGCGACCGTCCTCAGCGCGTGGCCCATGCGGCGCGTATTCTCGGCATCCGGCAGTGGCAGGGCGGGGCGACGCCGGCGGGCAAGCTCGATTACGTGCGCGAACTGCAGGCACGCGGCGCCGTGGTGGCGATGGTTGGCGACGGGGTCAACGATGCGCCGGTGCTGGCGCAGGCACAGGTTTCTGTGGCGCCCGGGGGCGGCACCGCGCTGGCGCAGACGAGCGCCGACATCGTGCTGATGGGCGATCGCCTCGGGGCCTTGCCATCGACGTTGCTGATGGCACGTCGCACGCTGCGCGTGATCCGCCAGAACCTGGCCTGGGCGGTGGCCTATAACGCGGTTGCTGTGCCGCTGGCGCTGGCAGGACTGGTGACGCCGCTGATTGCCGCGATCGGCATGTCATCGAGTTCGCTGGTCGTGGTGGCCAACGCGCTGCGGCTGGCGCGTATCCCCCGCACGCGCGGCGCCGCACAGTGACGCGCCACCCGTGCTGGCGTCTGCCGCCGGCTGCCGATAACATGTGCTGGCCATGGACATCCTGTACCTGCTGATCCCGCTGTCGCTGCTGCTGGTCTTCGTGATCGGAGCAATATTCTGGTGGGCGCTGAAAAGCGGGCAATTCGAGGATCTCGAGGGACCGGCACAGCGCATCCTGATGGACGAAGATGAGCGCAAGGCATAAGGCAGGGTCCGGTTGCCGGGATTGTGGATTAACGCCATGAGCCCCGTTGCGCAAGCCGCACCGCGGCCGGCGGCGGGTCCGCCCTCGCCGCGGCTGAGCGCCAAGCTCTTCTGGCTGGCCATCACCTTTCTCGCGGTGGCGCTTGCCGCTGTTGGTTTCACGCTTTACGAGTCGTGGAAGCTCGAGGGTGGTGCGGCGGTGATCAATGACATGGGCAGCGAGCGCATGCGCTCGTACCGCATTGCCTACCTGCTGGCGAGCGATCCCGGCGGGACGGACCCGGCCGCCGGCCGCGAGGTGATGGCCGAGATGCGCCGCTTCGAGGAGGTCCTGACCGGGCTCAAATCCGGAGACCCGGTGCGCCCCCTGGTGCTGCCGCGCGATGACGAGATCCTCGCCGAGCTGATCGCGGTGGAGCGCCACTGGCATGAATCCGTGAAGCCCCTGATCGGCCGCATGGTCGCCGGCGGTGCGGCAGGGCGCGTGGAGCTGATGCCGGTGCTGCGCACGGAAATCGACCGCTTTGTTGCCCGCATCGACCAGGTGGTGCGCCTGTCCGAACAGCACAATGCGCGCAACATTGCGCTGCTGCGCTACATGCAGTTCGGGCTGATCGTGCTGGCCATCGTCGGAACGGTCGCGCTGATCCAGCTGATGTTCCTGCTGGTGGTGCGGCCGGTGACCAGCCTCTCCGAAGGCATGCAGCGGATGACCGCCGGCGATTTCGGCGTGCGGCTGCCGGTGGAGACGCGCGACGAGTTCGGCGACCTCGCCGAGGGTTTCAACCGCATGGCCAACCGCCTGCAGGACCTGTATGCAACCCTGGAGGAGCGGGTCGCCGAGAAAACGCGGGATCTCGGCGAGCGCAACCGCGAGCTTGCCGAACTCTACGGCGTCGCCCAGCTGCTCAACGAGCCTGCGGCCACCGAGGAACTGTGCCGCGGTTTCCTGCGTCGCCTGATGGGGCTCCACGGCGCAGTCGGCGGCGCGGTGCGCCTGTTCGACGCGGAGACGAGGAGCCTCCACCTCTACGCCCATGAGGGACTTTCCGCCGAGTTTGCCTCGGAGGAACGCTGCATCGACATCGGCGAATGCCTCTGCGGCGCGGCGGCGAAACGCGGCCGCAGCGAAGTCGATGTGCTCGACGACGTCGCGCCCGACGTGGCTGCCGACTGCCGCAGGGCTGGCTACCGCACGGTCGCGATATTTCCGATCCGCCTCAAGGGGGAGCTGCTCGGCGTGTTCAACCTCTATTTCTCGTCGTCGCAGCGCATCGGCGCGGAAGACCGGCAGCTGCTCGAGGCGCTCGGCCAGCATCTCGGCGTGGCGATCGAGAACCAGCGCCTGGCCTCGCGTGACCGCGAACTGGCGGTCTACGAGGAGCGCAGCCTGCTCGCGCGCGAACTGCACGATTCGATTGCCCAGTCGCTGGCCTTCCTCAACATCCAGGTGCAGATGCTCGAGGATTCACTGGCCCGCGGCGCGCGCGGCGAGGTGTCCGAGGTGCTGGCGCGCATCCGCGAAGGCGTGCGCGAGAGCTACGATGACGTGCGCGAACTGCTGACGCATTTCCGCACCCGCGTGAAGCAGGAGGAGGATATCGGCGTCGCGCTGAAGCAGATGCTCGACCGTTTTGCCGCGCAATCCGGGCTTGCCGCCGATTTCGCCGACGGCGGCGCTGGCGTGCCGTTGACTGCGGAGACGCAGTTGCAGGTGCTGCACATCCTGCAGGAGGCGCTGTCGAACGTGCGCAAGCATGCCGGCGCTCGGCGGGTGTCGCTGGCGGTGAATCGCGATGCCGAGTACCGCTTCACCGTCGGCGACGACGGCAGGGGCTTCGATGCCGCGGCCGCGGCGGCGGATACCGGTTCGCACATCGGGCTGCGCATCATGCAGGAGCGTGCCGAGCGCATCGGCGGCCGCGTCGAGGTCCGCTCGCAACCCGGCGCCGGCACCACGGTGACGCTGGTCCTGCCCGCGGTGCAGCCCGCCGACGCGCGTGCCTCGCGGCTGCAGGAAGCGCAGGCATGAGTGCCCGTCTGCGCGTGCTGCTGATCGACGACCACCAGCTGTTCCGCAGCGGCATCCGCGCGCTGCTGGGGCGCCAGCCCGACATCGAGGTCGTCGGCGAGGCGGCGGACGGGCTGGACGGCGTGCAGCAGGCGCGGCAGCTGCGTCCGGACATTGTGCTGCTCGACATGCACATGCCGGGAGCCGGCGGCCGTGACGTGGTGAAGACGCTGACCGAGGAACTGCCGGCGACGCGGGTGCTGATGCTGACGGTGTCGGAGGACTCGGAAGACCTGCTCGCCACGCTGCAGGCGGGCGCCGCCGGCTACCTGCTGAAGAACATCGACGCCGATTATTTCGTCGATGCCATCCGCCGTGCGGCGGCCGGCGATTCGGTGATCTCGCCCGAGATGACCGGAAAACTCGTCGCCGGTCTCAAGCGCGGCAGCGCGCCGCTGCCGCCGGAGCACGAACAGTTGAGCAACCGCGAGCGCGAAATCCTCATCGCGCTGGCGCGCGGTGCGAGCAACAAGGAAATTGCCCGCGGGTTCGACCTCGCGGAGAGCACGGTCAAGATCCATGTGCAGAACATCCTGCGCAAGCTCGGGCTGCACAGCCGGGTGCAGGCGGCGGTGTATGCCATTGAGCACGGCATATCAAAAATATCAATTAAAACAAATACTTAGATATACCCTTCCACGGCGCTGTGCCTGACCGCCGCTGTTGCTTCCCCAGCTAGTCATTAAGTAGTAGTGCCGCATCCCCGGAACTAGTGCCAATGGCGGGGCGGCGACCTCCTTCCGGTGAATGTCGCCGTCGCGGCGCCCGCGTTACCTTTCCTGCAACGTACAAGGGAAAGGGAGCGGCGATGACATCCCGCGCAACACAGCAGTGGTCGGTACTGGGCGGCAGCACGCTGGCCTTCACGGTGTGCTTCATGGTGTGGATGATGTTCGCGGTGATCGGCATTCCGATCAAGAAAACGCTGGGCCTCAACGAAACCGAATTCGGCCTGCTCGCGGCCACACCGGTGCTGACCGGCTCGCTGATCCGCCTGCCGCTGGGCATGTGGACCGACAAATACGGCGGACGCATCGTCTTTTTCATCCTGATGCTGTGCACCGTGGCGCCGATCTGGCTGATTGGCGAGGCCACGCAATATTGGCAATACCTGGTGCTCGGGCTGTTCGTCGGCCTCGCCGGCGGCTCGTTCTCGGTCGGTATCGCCTACGTTGCGCGCTGGTTCGAGAAAAGCCGCCAGGGCATGGCGATGGGCGTGTTCGGCGCCGGCAACTCCGGGGCCGCGGTGACCAAATTCGTCGCGCCGGCGCTGGTGGTGGCCTACGGCTGGGCGATGGTGCCCAAGGTCTATGCCGCGGCGATGCTGGTCACCGCGCTGGCGTTCTGGTTCCTGTCACACCACGACGAGTCCCATGTCGTTTCGAAGTCGTTGACGATGGGCGAGCAGTTGCGCGCGCTGAAGGACCCCAACGTCTGGAAGCTGTGCCAGTACTACTCCATCGTGTTCGGCGGCTATGTCGCGCTGTCGCTGTGGATGACCAAGTACTACATCACCGAATACGGCTTCGACATCCGCGCCGCGGCGCTGCTTGCCGCCTGCTTTTCGCTCCCGGGCGGCGTGTTGCGCGCGATCGGCGGCTGGTTGTCCGACCGTTTCGGCGCGCACCCGGTGACCTGGTGGGTGATGCTGGTGTCCTGGGTCTGCCTGTTTTTCCTGTCCTATCCGCAGACCGACCTGGTGATCCGCACCGCGAAGGGCGACCTGTCCTTCCACATCGGACTCAACGTCTGGGTATTCACCGCGCTGATGTTCGTGATGGGCGTTGCCTGGGCGGTGGGCAAGGCTTCGGTCTTCAAATACATCTCGGACGAGTACGGCCAGAACATCGGCGTGATTTCCGGCATCGTCGGCCTCGCCGGCGGCATGGGCGGCTTCCTGCTGCCGATCATGTTCGGCCTGCTGGTCGACATCACCGGCGTCAACAGCTCGATTTTCATGCTGATGTGGGGCATCACGCTGGTGTCGCTGATCTGGATGTACTGGACCGAGATCGTGCCGCTGCGCAATGCCGGGTCCAGGGCGCCGCTTGCCGTGCCGGGCGCGGGCTGAGCACTGAAAAACCTCTCAAGGAATTCTTATGAATACGCCATCGGTTGCCGAAAAACCTGCCCGCGGCCGGGTGCTTACGGTGTGGACGCCAGAGGACAAGGTGTTTTGGGAACAGCAGGGCCGCGCCATTGCCAACATCAACCTGTGGATATCGATTCCCAGCCTGTTCCTTGCTTTCGCCGTATGGCAGCTGTGGAGCGTGGTCGCGGTCAACCTCAACGCGCTCGGTTTCAAGTTCACGACCAACCAGCTGTTCTGGCTGGCAGCCGCGCCGGCGCTGTCGGGCGCGACGCTGCGCATTTTCTATTCCTTCATGGTGCCGATCTTCGGCGGCCGGCGCTGGACCGCGCTATCGACTGCCTCGCTGCTGATCCCCGCGATCGGCATCGGCATCGCGGTGCAGGACACATCAACCACCTTTCCGACGATGCTGATCCTCGCGCTGCTCTGCGGCCTGGGCGGCGGCAACTTTTCCTCGTCGATGGCCAACATCAGCTTTTTCTTCCCCAAGGAGCGCAAGGGGTCTGCGCTGGGCCTCAACGCCGGCCTCGGCAACCTCGGCGTGTCATCGGTGCAGTTCCTGGCGCCGCTGGTGGTCACGATGCCGATCTGGCTGGCCTTCCAGGGCGACCCCGCGCTGATCACCAACAAGGCGGGGCAGCAGGTCGAAATCTGGGCGCAGAACGCGGCCTTCGTCTGGGTGCCCTTCATCGCGATCTGCGCGCTGGCTTCATGGTTCGGCATGAACGACATCGCCGACGCCAAGGCCTCGTTTTCCGACCAGGCCGTGATTTTCCGGCGCAAGCACAACTGGCTGATGTGCTGGCTGTATCTCGGCACCTTCGGTTCCTTCATCGGCTATTCGGCGGGCTTCCCACTGCTGATCAAGTCGCAGTTTCCGGAAATCAATGCGCTGCAATACGCGTGGATGGGACCGCTGGTCGGCGCGGTGATACGCCCCTTCGGCGGCTGGCTGTCCGACAAGCTCGGCGGCGCGATCGTGACCTTCTGGAACTTTGTGGTGATGGCAATGGCGGTCGGCGGCGTGCTCTATTTCCTGCCCTCGGGGCCCTCCGGCGGCAGTTTTGCCGGCTTCTTCACCTGCTTCATGCTGCTGTTCCTGACCACCGGCATCGGCAACGGTTCGACCTTCCGCATGATCCCGGTCATTTTCCTGACCGAGCGGCTGCGCGACGCCGAAGGCAGGGGCGAGGGCGCGCGTGAGCAGGCGGTCCGCGACGGCAACAAGGAAGCGGCGGCGGTGCTCGGCTTCTCGGGCGCGATCGGCGCCTACGGCGGCTTCTTCATTCCCAAGAGTTACGGCACCTCGATCGCCAGCACCGGCGGGCCCGAGGCCGCACTGTGGATCTTCATCGCCTTTTACCTGACCTGCATCGCGATGACCTGGTGGTATTACGCCCGCCGCAACGCGGAAATGCCGTGCTGAGCGCTGCAGACCGATTCGAACCACAACCAGCCTGACGAGGCAGAGATGAGCCATTTTCTCGACCGACTGAACTACTTCGCAACCCCGCGGGAAACCTTTGCCGGCGGCCACGGGCTGGCCAGCGGCGAGGACCGCACCTGGGAGGATGCCTACCGCAACCGCTGGGCCCACGACAAGGTCGTGCGCTCGACCCACGGCGTCAACTGCACCGGTTCCTGCTCCTGGAAAATTCACGTCAAGGGCGGCATCGTCACCTGGGAAACCCAGCAGACCGACTACCCGCGCACGCGCTGGGACATGCCCAATCACGAGCCGCGCGGCTGCGCGCGCGGCGCGAGCTACAGCTGGTACCTCTACAGCGCCAACCGCGTGAAATATCCGATGGTGCGCGGGCGGCTGCTGAAACGCTGGCGCGCGGCCCGTCTCGACAAGGGGCCGGTCGAGGCCTGGGCTTCGATCGTCGCATCCGAGGAGGCGCGGCGCGATTACCAGCGCGTGCGGGGCCTCGGCGGCTTCGTGCGCTCGGACTGGGACGAGGTCAACGAGATCATCGCCGCCGCCAACGTCTACACCATCCGCAAGTACGGGCCCGACCGCGTCATCGGCTTTTCGCCGATTCCGGCGATGTCGATGGTGAGCTATGCCGCGGGAAGCCGCTACCTGAGCCTGATCGGCGGCGTGTGCATGAGCTTCTATGACTGGTACTGCGACCTGCCGCCGGCAAGCCCGCAGATCTGGGGCGAGCAGACCGACGTGCCGGAATCGGCTGACTGGTACAACTCCAACTTCATCATCGCCTGGGGTTCCAACGTGCCGCAGACACGCACCCCGGATGCGCATTTCTTCACCGAGGTCCGCTACAAGGGCACCAAGACGGTGGCGATCACGCCGGATTACTCGGAAGTCGCCAAGCTGTCGGACCTGTGGCTGCATCCGAAGCAGGGCACCGACGCCGCGCTGGCGATGGCGATGGGGCACGTGATCCTGAAGGAGTTCTATTTCGACCGCCGCAGCGCCTATTTCGACGATTACGCGCGCAGGTTCACCGACCTGCCGATGCTGGTGATGCTGAAGGAGCAGGAGCTGCCCGACGGCAGGAAAGTCATGGTGCCGGACCGTTACGTGCGGGCCTCGGATTTTGCCGACCGGCTGGGCCAGGACAACAATGCCGACTGGAAAACCGTGGCCTGCGGCGAGGACGGCAGGGTCGTGCTGCACAACGGCTCGATCGGCTTCCGCTGGGGGGCGGAGGGCCGCGCCGATGCCGGCCGCTGGAACCTCGAGGCGAAGGATGCGCGCGGCGGGGATGTGAAGCTGCGGCTGTCGGCGCTCGAGGGCGGATCGTCCGGCGTCGAGACGGCGACGGTCGGTTTTCCCTATTTCGGCGGCATCGACCACGACCATTTTCCCGCCAACCCGCAGGGCGACGTGCTGCTGCGCGGCGTGCCCGCGCGCCGGCTGGCGCTGGCCGGCGGCGAGGCGCTGGTGGCGACGGTGTTCGACCTGCAGGTCGCGCAATACGGCGTCGCGCGCGGGATTGCCGGCGAGAACTGCGCGAAGGACTACGACGACAACGTACCCTACACGCCGGCCTGGCAGGAGCGCATCACCGGCGTGCCGCGCGATCAGGTGATCACCGTGGCGCGCCAGTTTGCCGACAACGCCGACAAGACCGGCGGGCGCTCGATGGTGATCATCGGCGCGGCGATGAACCACTGGTACCACAGCGACATGAACTACCGCGGCGTCATCAACATGCTGATGCTCTGCGGCTGCATCGGCAAGAGCGGCGGCGGCTGGGCGCATTACGTCGGCCAGGAAAAGCTGAGGCCGCAGACCGGCTGGACCGCGCTCGCCTTCGCGCTCGACTGGATCCGTCCGCCGCGCCAGCAGAACTCGACCAGTTTCTTCTACGCCCATACCGACCAGTGGCGCTACGAAAAGCTGGGCATCGACGAGGTGCTGTCGCCGCTGGCCGACAAGAAGGCCTGGGGCGGCAGCATGATCGACTACAACGTCCGCGCCGAACGCATGGGCTGGCTGCCTTCTGCGCCGCAGCTGCAGACCAACCCGCTGCAGGTGGTTCGCGACGCGCAGGCGGCGGGCATGGATCCGAAGGACTACGCGGTGAAGGCGCTGAAGGACGGCTCGCTGAAAATGAGCTGCGGCGACCCCGACCACCCGGCCAACTGGCCGCGCAACCTGTTCGTGTGGCGTTCCAACCTGCTCGGTTCAAGCGGCAAGGGGCACGAGTATTTCCTGAAGCACCTGCTCGGCACCAGCAACGGCGTGCAGGGAAAGGATCTGGGGGCGGGTGACGCAAAGCCGCAGGAAGTGACCTGGCACGAACAGGCGCCCGAAGGCAAGCTCGACCTGCTGGTCACGCTGGATTTCCGCATGAGCACGACCTGCCTCTACTCGGACATCGTGCTGCCGACGGCGACCTGGTACGAGAAAAACGACCTCAATACCAGCGACATGCATCCCTTCATCCACCCGCTGTCGACCGCGGTGGATCCGGCCTGGCAGTCGCGCTCGGACTGGGAGATCTACAAGGGCATCGCGAAGAAATTCAGCGAGCTTTGCCCCGGCCACCTCGGGGTCGAAAAGGAACTCGTGCTGAGCCCGCTGATGCACGACAGCCCCGCCGAGCTGGGGCAGGCGCTGGACGTGAAGGACTGGAAGCGCGGCGAGTGCGACCTGGTTCCCGGCAAGACCGCGCCGCAGATGACCGTGGTCGAGCGCGATTATCCCAACGTCTACCGGCGTTTCACCGCGCTGGGACCGCTGATGGCCAAGGTCGGCAACGGTGGCAAGGGCATCGCCTGGAATACCCAGACCGAGGTCGGCCAGTTGGGCGAACTGAACGGCGTCGTGCGCGAGGAGGGTCCGACCAAGGGCCTGCCGCGGATCGAATCGGACATCGACGCCTGCGAAGTGGTGCTGCAGCTGGCGCCGGAAACCAACGGCCATGTCGCGGTCAAGGCCTGGGAGGCGCTGGGCAAGGCCACCGGCCGCGACCACACCCACCTCGCCGTGCACCGCGAGGACGAAAAGATCCGCTTCCGCGATATCCAGGCGCAGCCGCGCAAGATCATCTCTTCGCCGACCTGGAGCGGCATCGAAAGCGAGACCGTGTCGTACAACGCCGGCTACACCAACGTGCATGAGCTGATTCCGTGGCGCACGCTGACCGGCCGCCAGCAGTTCTACCTCGACCACCCGTGGATCCGCGCCTTCGGCGAGAACCTGTCGAGCTACCGGCCGCCGGTCGACCTGAAAACCACGGCCGGAATCCACGGCATCCGCGGCAACGGCAACCCGGAGATCCTGCTCAACTTCATCACGCCGCACCAGAAGTGGGGCATCCATTCGACCTATACCGACAACCTGATGATGCTGACGCTGTCGCGCGGCGGTCCGATCGTCTGGCTGTCTGAGGATGACGCGAAACGCGCCGGCATCGTCGACAACGACTGGGTCGAGCTGTTCAACATCAACGGCGCGATTGCGGCGCGGGCGGTGGTCAGCCAGCGGGTCAATCCGGGCATGGTGATGATGTACCACGCCCAGGAGAAGATCGTGAACACACCGGGATCGGAAATCACCGGCGTGCGCGGCGGCATCCACAACTCGGTGACCCGCATCGTATTGAAACCCACGCACATGATCGGCGGCTACGCCCAGTTCAGCTACGGTTTCAACTACTACGGCACCATCGGCACCAACCGTGACGAGTTCGTCGTCGTGCGCAAGATGGACCGCATCGACTGGCTGGACACGCCGGTGGCGGCAGAACGCATCGCCCCGGTCCAGGCTCAAGGAGAAAATGCATGAAAATCCGCGCCCAGATCGGCATGGTGCTCAACCTCGACAAGTGCATCGGCTGCCACACCTGTTCGGTGACCTGCAAGAACGTGTGGACCAGCCGCCCCGGCATGGAGTACGCCTGGTTCAACAATGTCGAGACCAAGCCCGGCATCGGTTATCCCAAGGAATGGGAGAACCAGGACAAGTGGAACGGCGGCTGGGTGCGCCGCGCCGACGGTTCGATCGAGCCGCGCCAGGGCGGCAGGTGGAAGCTGCTGATGAAGATCTTCGCCAATCCGAACCTGCCGGAAATCGACGATTACTACGAGCCTTTCACTTTCGATTACGCGCACCTGCAGAACGCGCCGGAAATGAAGGCGAGCCCGACCGCGCGGCCGCGCAGCCTGATCACCGGCAAGCAGATGGACAAGATCGTCTGGGGGCCGAACTGGGAGGAGATTCTCGGCGGCGAGTTCGAGAAACGCAGCGCCGACAGGAACTTCGACGACATCCAGAAACAGATGTACGGCGAGTTCGAGAACACCTTCATGATGTACCTGCCGCGGCTGTGCGAGCACTGCCTCAACCCGGCCTGCGTCGCCTCCTGCCCGTCGGGGTCGATCTACAAGCGCGAGGAGGACGGCATCGTGCTGATCGACCAGGACAAGTGCCGGGGCTGGCGCATGTGCGTCAGCGGCTGCCCGTACAAGAAAATCTACTACAACTGGAAAAGCGGCAAGGCCGAGAAGTGCATCTTCTGCTATCCGCGCATCGAGGCCGGCCAGCCGACGGTGTGTTCCGAGACCTGCGTCGGCCGCATCCGCTACCTCGGCGTGCTGCTCTACGACGCCGACCGCATCGCCGAGGCGGCCTCCACCGAGCACGACCGCGACCTCTACCAGGCGCAGCTCGGCATCTTCCTCGACCCCAACGATCCGCAGGTCATTGCGCAGGCGCGTGCCGACGGCATTCCCGACAACTGGCTGGAGGCCGCACGCTCGAGCTCGGTCTACAAGATGGCGGTGGAGTGGAAGGTTGCGCTGCCGCTGCACCCGGAATACCGCACGCTGCCGATGGTCTGGTACGTGCCGCCGCTGTCGCCGATCAGCGCCGCGGCCAATGCCGGGCGCCTTGGCGTCAACGGCGGCATTCCCGACGTCAGCCAGCTGCGCATCCCGGTCAAGTACCTGGCCAACCTGCTGACTGCCGGTGACACGCAGCCGGTCGAGCGCGCGCTGGAGCGGATGCTGGCCATGCGCGCCTTCCAGCGCGACAAGCATGTCGAGGGCCGGGTCAACGAGGCCGTGCTGCGGCAGGTCGGGCTTGCGGTTGAAACGGTGGAGGAGATGTACCGCATCATGGCCATCGCCAACTACGAGGACCGCTTCGTGATCCCGAGCACCCACCGCGAGTACGCCGAGAACGCGTTCAACGTTCGCGGTAGCTGCGGCTTCTCCTTCGGCAACGGCTGTTCGGAAGGAACGACCGAGACCAGCCTGTTCGGCAGCGAGAAGAAGCGCACCATTCCCGTGAAGCTGGAGGTCTGAACATGGCGATCCTGAACAGGGTGCCCGCCGCACCGCGCACGTTGCGCGTGCTGTCGGCGCTGCTGGGTTACCCGGATGCTGCGCTGAGGGCGCAGCTGCCGGACATGCTCGCTGCGTTGCGCGAGGAGGACGCCGTGCCGGCGCCGCGCCTGGCCGAGCTCGGCGGGCTGATCCATTCGCTGCTGCGGGCCGATCCGCTGGAGGCCGAGGCGGAATACGTGCAGATCTTCGATTGCGGGCGGGCGACTTCGCTGCACCTGTTCGAACACGTGCACGGCGATTCTCGCGACCGCGGTCCGGCGATGATCGACCTTGCCAAAACCTACGAGCAGGCGGGTCTGTACCTGGCGCCGGGCGAGCTGCCGGACTACCTGCCGGCGGCTCTCGAGTTCGCCTCGACGCAGCCGCCACGCGGGGCGCGGGAATTCCTCGGCGAGATGTCGCACATCCTGGACGCGCTGCACGCCGCGCTGGCCCAGCGCGGCACCCGCTACGCCGCCGTGGCGGCCGCCCTGCTCGACCTTGCCGGTGAAAAGCCGACGGCGGTTGCGCCGCCGGCCGAGCCGCCGCTCGACGAAAGCTGGACCGAGCCGCCCGCCTTCGACGGCTGCTCCGCAAAGGGGCAGGCGCGGCCGGACCGCGTCCAGCCCATCCACCTGGTACGACGCAAACCCGAAACGGGAGCCGCAGCATGAACAACTTCGAGACCTACCTGCACCTGTTTTTCTTCAGCGCCTATCCGTACATCTGCATGGCGGTGTTTTTGATGGGCAGCCTCGCGCGCTATGACCGCGACCAGTACACCTGGAAAAGCGATTCGTCGCAGATGCTGCGCACCGGCACGCTGCGCTGGGGCAGCAACCTGTTCCACGTCGGCATCCTGTTCCTGTTTTTCGGCCATTTTGTCGGGCTGCTGACGCCGCACTGGGTCTACGAGCCCTTCATCACGCCGGCGCAGAAGCAGCTGCTGGCGATCGTTGCCGGCGGCATGGCCGGGGCGGTGTGCTTCGTCGGACTGACGCTGCTGATCCACCGCCGCATCTTCGATCCGCGCATCCGCCTGACCAGCCATCGCACCGACCTCGCGATCCTGATCATCCTCTGGGTGCAGCTGGTGCTGGGCCTGATCACGCTGCCGTACTCGCTGTCGCACTCGGACGGCAGCGTGATGCTCGTGCTCTCCGACTGGGCGCAGCGCGTGTTCACTTTCCGCGTCGGCGCAGCCGAAGGCCTGGTCGCGCTGGACTGGCCGTACAAGGTGCACCTCGTTCTGGGGATGACGATATTCCTGCTGTTTCCGTTCAGCCGGCTGGTCCATGTGTGGAGCGGTTTCGCCACCGTGTTCTACCTGTTCCGGCCGCGGCAGCTGGTGCGCAGCCGCCGGCTCAACCTGCCGGCGGGCCATGAGCAGCCGCGTCAGCCCTGAGCCTCACTGGAGACGATGACGATGATTGCCGGAACACCGACCGAAACTGCAGTGGCCAGTATCAATGGCCGTGCCCTTCATTCACCGGGAGAAAATATTTCCGCGGAAGAGTTGCGCCAGCGGGCCTGCACCGAACTGCTGCGGCAGGCGGCCCAGGCGGCAGGTCTGCTGCATGCCGACGACGAGACGCCCGTCGATGGCGTGATCAGCGAGGATGCGGCGGATGCGATACAGAAGTTGCTGGACCGGGAGGTTGCGGTACCTGAGCCATCGGAGGCCGATTGCCGCCGCCACCATGCCGCCCATGCCGGCAGTTACCAGTCCGGCGAGCGGGTGCATGCCCGGCATATCCTGTTCGCGATCACCGCGGGCATGGACGTCGCGGCGTTGCGCCGGCGCGCGGAAATCGCGCTGCTCGACGTGCGCTGCCACGACGGCAAGTCGGCCGGCGTGTTTGCCAGCGCCGCGCGCGAACTGTCGAACTGCCCCAGCGCCGCCGAAGGCGGCGATCTCGGCTGGCTCTACGCCGAAGACTGCGCCCCCGAGTTTGCGCGGGAACTGTTCGGCCGCAGCGAAGTGGGGGTGCTGCCGCGGCTGGTGCACAGCCGCTTCGGCCTGCATGTGGTCGAGGTGCTGGTGCGCGAGCCGGGCAAGGCGCAGGCCTTCGAGGAAGTGCGCGGCGCCGTGGCCAACAGCCTGCGCCAGCAGACTTTCGTGACGGCACTGCGACAGTATCTGTCGCTGCTGGCAGGACAGGCCGAGATCCGCGGCATTGACCTGGATGCGGCCGATACGCCGCTGGTGCAGTGATGGCCAGCGTTGCGGGAGCCGGAGCGGCAGACATGGGCATCGCGAGTTTTGACGACCTGTTGCGGGCTGCGCGCCTGCAGCCCGAACCGCAACGCCTGCTGTTCGTGTTCGCTGGCGCTGAACTGCCTGAAGACAGCACGCCGGAGCAGCGCGCGCGTTTTCAGCAAGGCGAGGGCGGGGCGCTGGTGCCGCTGATGAGCGTGGACAAGTTGCCGGAGGAACTGTCCGGCTTTGCCGCGCTGGCCGAGGAGTCCCGGCAATTCGGTCGCGACTGGTCGGTGGTGTTTGTCGCGGCATTGTCGGGCCGCAATGGCCGGGCGCCGGACAGCGCGACTGCGGGCCGCTCGCTGGACCGGATGATCGAGGCGATCAAGGCGGGAGCCGTTGCATCGTTCCTGCCATTCGACCAGCAGGGTCGCCCGCTGCTGCTGGATTGAGGGGCACGATGGGCAATTTCGCGCTCTGGAATCTCGGGTTCCGGCCGTTTTACCTGCTGGCCAGCCTGTTCGGCTTGGCCACCATCCTGCTGTGGGTCGCGCAGCTGTCGGGCCTGCTGGAGAACGCCTATCTCCAGGGGCCGTTATGGCACGGGCACGAGATGCTTTTCGGCTATACGCTGGCTGTCGTCGCCGGCTTTCTGCTGACGGCCGTGCGCGCATGGACCGGGCAACCCACCCCGGTCGGGATTCCGCTGATGGTGCTGTCGTCGCTGTGGCTGGCCGGCCGCGTGCTGGTGTTGACGCCCTACGGCGGGCTCGCCGCAGTGGTCAACGCGGCATTTCCGGCGGCGCTGGCATTGGCCATAGCCCTGCCGCTGTGGCATGCGCGCAACGCACGAAACTATTTCTTCGTCGGCTTGCTGCTGTTGATGGCGGCGCTGGTTGCCGCCCTGCACCTCACCTTGCTGGATGTGCTGGTGCTGCCGCCGCGCGTGAGCCTGGTGCTGGGGCTGGACGTGATGCTGTTCATCATGGCGGTCATTGGTGGACGGGTGATTCCGATGTTCACCAACAAAGGGGTGCCCGGTGCCGGCGCGACCCGCCAGCTGTGGATCGAGCGACTGGCGCTGGCTTCGGTGCTTATACTGTTCGCCGCCGATCTGCTTCAGCCGGATGCGGCCCTAGTCGCCGCCATCGCGCTGGTCGCAACCCTCGCGCATGGCCTGCGCCTTCTGCTGTGGCGACCCTGGCGGACGCTGTCGACGCCGCTGGTCTGGATTCTGCATGCGGCTTATTCCTGGATCGTCCTGTATCTCGCATTGCGCGCCCTCGCCGCAGTCGGCTGGGTGGCCGAAACCCATGCGATACACGCGCTCACCGTTGGCGCCATCGGCGGAATGACCCTCGGCATGATGACCCGCACCGCACGCGGTCATACAGGACGACCGCTGCGCGCTGACGGCTTCGAGTTGGCCTGTTTCCTGCTGATCCAGGTTTCGGCATTGCTGCGCGTATTCGGCGCCATGCTGCCGTCATGGTACCTGACCAGCATTCAGGCTTCGGGCCTGCTGTGGGCCGCGGCTTTCGGCATTTATGTGCTCCGTTACTGGCCGATACTCACGCAGCCGCGCCTCGACGGAAAGCCGGGTTAGCGCAGCATGGACGACGAAATCGTCAAGCGGCTGCAGCGTTTCCAGCAGCGCTATTTTCCGCGGTTGCGCAGCCAGTACCGCAGCCTGGTCGAGGACGGGCAGCATCCCTCGGTGCTGTTCATCGGCTGTTCGGACTCGAGGGTCGTGCCCTACCTGATGCTCGACAGCGGTCCCGGCGAGCTGTTCATCGTGCGCAACGTCGGCAATTTTGTGCCGCCCTTCGACGCTTCGCTCGGTTATCACGGCACGGCTGCAGCGGTGGAGTTTGCGGTCCTCAACCTCAACATCAGCGAAATCATCGTCTGCGGTCACAGCCATTGCGGTGCGGTGCGCGCGCTGTATGTCGATCCGCCTGCTGAGGCGCGGCACATGGCGAAATGGCTGGAGCTGGGGCGCGACGCAGTGCTGCCGGTCACGCTGTCGGAGGAGGCGCTGCGGCGCACCGAGCAGCGCTCGGTGGCGCTGCAGCTCGAGCGGTTGATGGGCTACCCGATGGTGCGCCGGCGCATGGAGGAGGGCCGGCTTTGCCTGCGCGGCTGGCATTACCTGATCGCGGAAGGCAAGGTGCTGGTGCTGGATGTCGAGAGCGGACTTTTTGCCCCGTTCGACGCCGGTCTGCACCGGCCCGGGGACAAGGACGATCCGCTGGCCGGCGTGGACCTGCTGCAGTAGACGTTGCCGCGGGACCTTCATGGATTACCTGACGCTCAAGGCGCTGCACGTGGGCTGCGTGGCGACGAGTTATGCGCTGTTCCTGCTGCGCGGCCTCTGGATGATGTTCTGCCCGGAATGGCTGCAGCGGCGCTGGGTGCGGATCGTGCCGCATATCGTCGATACCGTGCTGCTCGGCAGCGCCGTCGCGATGGCGCTGATGATCCGGCAGTATCCCTTCGTCGCCGGCTGGCTGACCGCCAAGCTGCTGGCGCTGCTGCTCTACATCGTCCTCGGATCGTTCGCGCTGAAACGCGGTCGCACCCGCAACCGGCGGATTGCCGCTTGGTTCGCCGCGCAGGTAGTGTTTTTCTACATTGTCGCGGTGGCGCTGAC
Source organism: Burkholderiales bacterium (assembly GCA_019751125.1). Classification (GTDB taxonomy): domain Bacteria; phylum Pseudomonadota; class Gammaproteobacteria; order Burkholderiales; family SG8-41. Next base: position 17,497 of record JAIENU010000198.1, read on the forward strand.
GCGCAATCCGCTGCCGTGGACCGCAGGGTGAGGCGCCGCCCCGCTCAGGCCGCACCAACGGGCATGATGCCCTCGAGCAGGTAGTCCAGCAGTTCCGCCACGGGCCGTATCGACCTGCCGAAAGGCAGCGGTTCGGAGCCGCGGAAGAACAATCCCTTTTTCACGTCGCCCTGCAGCGCGAAGGCGAGCCGCGTGTCGATGCAGAACTGTCCTGCACCGGCAACGCCGTCGCGCAGGCCGCAGACCGTCAGGCAGTTCAGACCCTGCACGCAGCGCCGCGGATCGGCCTTGGCATGCGACTGCAGCGCCTTTTCGCGGCGCAGGTAGTTCTTCAGCCAGGGGGTCAGCACGGCGCGCGCCGGCAGGCCGGCGACGCTCATGAAGGTGACGATGTCTTCGGGCCGGGCCTCGGCCAGCACCCGTTTGAACTCCGGGTGGGCATCGCCCTCGGTGGTGACCGCAAAAGGGGTGCCGACCTGCACCGCGGCGGCGCCCATGTCCAGCAGGGTCCGAACCTGATCGTGGCGGTGCACGCCGCCGGCGGCGATCAGCGGAATTTTCTCGGCTTCGAGGCCGAGCCCGCGCAGCAGCGCCGGGATTTCTTCCAGTACGCGCACAAAATCGAAGCGCGGGTCGCCGATTTCCTCGGTGCGCGTGGCGCCGAGATGGCCGCCGGCATAACGCGGGTGCTCGATGACGATGGCGTCCGGCAGGCGCTGCCGGCGCAGCCATTTCTTGACGACGATGCCGACGCCGCGGGTATCCGACAGGATCGGAATCAGTGCCACGTCGGGAAAGTCGCGCGTCAGGTCGGGCAGGTCGAGCGGCAATCCGGCGCCCATGACGATAGCGTGTGCGCCGCTGGCGCAGGCCTGGCGCACGTAGTCGGCCTGTGCGGCAACGGCTTTCATCACATTGACGGCGATTGCGCCGCGACCTGCGGCCAGTGCCAGCGCCCGGCCGATCTCGCGGTCGAGTGCGACCAGGTTGGCGCGGTTCAGCCGGTCGGCATCGCGGCAGCCGGCGGTCTGTTCCAGCAGGTCGGGGTGGTGGTGCCGCAGGTCGACGCTGGAGATCGTGCCGAGGGCGCCGAGCGCGGCAACGCTGCCGGCGAGGCGGTGGGCCGAGATGCCGACGCCCATGCCGCCCTGGACCACGGGCAACAGGATCCTGCCGCGCAGTTTCCAGCAGGGTAAAGGGGGAGGTGAGGGGATTGTGGTCATGACTGGAGTTGGCGGAAAAGGCGCTGACGGAAGTGCAGATGCCGATATTGCGGTGCGGCGGGCCGCTGCGCCTTGATCTGCATCACGTCGTGCCGGCGGCTTTCACCCGGGATGCCGGCGCAGCGCCTCGACGTCGGGGATCAGGATGTCCTGCCCTTCCACGCGGATCGCACCCGCGGCGGCAAGGCCGTGCAGGATGCGCGAGAAATGTTCATGGGTCAGGTTGAGGCGGGAGGCGATGACGTTCTTGCGCGCCGGCAGCCGGGCCACCGTGCCTGCTCCCGCGTCCGGATCGACCAGGCTCAGCAGGAATCCGACCACGCGCTGTGTTCCGGATTGCAGCGATTGCGATTCGAGGTCGCTGACCAGGTGGTGCAGCCGCATGCTCAGGCCGGCGATGATGCGGTGCGCGAGGCGCGGGTCGCCGTCCAGCTCGGCGAAGACGCGGATGGCTGAAACATGCAGCAGCCGGCTGTCGGCAAGTGCTTCGGCCGACACGCGGTACGGGATGCGCAGGAACATCACCGCCTCGCCGAAGCTCTGTCCCGGACCCGGCAGTTCGACGATCCTTTCCGCACCCTGCGCGTTGTGCAGCGACAGCTTGATGCGGCCTTCGATGACGATGTGGAATCCGCTGCACGGATCTCCGGGCCGGAACAGCACGCCGCCCCGGGGCAATTCGACGACCGTGGTGCCGGCAGCGATGCGACTGGTGAAGCCGGGTTCAAGTTCGCGAAACAACGCGATGGTGCCGAGAAGGGCCGCCGTTTCCGGCAGTCGGGACTTGCACCGCCGCGCAGGCGCGGCATGCGGAAGCGCCGTACCGGATGCTGGAGCAAGCGGGCGCTCCCGGCTCATCGGGCTCGTCAGCAGCGCTCAGCCGTATGCGACACAGCTCTCGCAGACGGTGCCGCGCACGTCCCGTTTCAGATGCGCGGAACGGAGCATGGCAAAGGCCTCGGAATTCCAGGCGTCCATGAATGAAACGCTGTTCAGGTCACCCATGGCCCAGTTTGATGTGGCGTCGAAACAGCAGGCCGAGAGTTTACCCTCGGCGGTGACGTGTCCCTCGGTGAAGGCTGACCAGCAGGGCAGGGGTTCGCGCAGCGCACCGAGGCGGCCCTGGTTTCCGGCGGTGGGCCGGTAGCCCAGTTCCTCCTCGCGCGTGGTGGCAAACGCCCCCATCGAATACAGCGGCAGCCAGTAGTGCTGGTCAACGAAGGGCAGCACGCGCTCGCGCAGCAGGTCTTCCATTTTCCGCTGCTGTTCGCCGTCATAGCGGATCGAGGAGGCATAGAGGCCGGTGCGGTGACCGCCCTGCCGCCGCATCCACCAAGCGGCCTGCACGTTGTCCAGCGCGCGGTGGAACAGCTTGCCCGATACGCCCATCACATGTTCAAACTGCTCCTCGTCAGCGGCGTTGACCGACCACTTCAGCGAGTCGAGCCCGGCCTTCATGCAGGCCTCGACCGCTTCGGGGAAAGCCATCGAGGCGTTGGAGGTCAGGAATACGTAGGGAAAGCCAAGCGTCTGCTTGCAGTGGCTGATGCAGTCCACCAGCAGCCGCGGGTTCATGAAGGATTCACCGAGGTAGAACACGCCGATTTCCTCGACCCCGGCTTCGCGCATCTCGCGGGTGATGCGCTGGAACAGGCCGAAGTCCATGTCCCATTTCGGCTGCACCTCCCGGGTGCGCAAGGCGCAGAAACCGCAGCGGTAGTTGCAGCGCGGGGAAATTTCTATCTTGACGCTTTTCGGCGCCGGCGGCCGGGCCTTGGAATATGCGGACGGTATGCGCGTGATGTTGTCGATGCGCTCGGTGATTGCCATTTTCATTCCTTCGCGGGGCCGGCCTGTCGGGTTGCCGCTCCGGACCCGGGCCCGGAGCGGGGGTTTCAGCGCAGCACCAGCACCGGCACCTTGGTGGCGGAGAGCACTTTCTGCGTTTCGCTGCCGAGCAGCAGCTTGCTCAGGCCGCTGCGGCCGTGGGAGGCCATCGCGATCAGGTCGCATTTGTGCTTTTTCGCGGCCTTGACGATTGCATCCGCCGCGAAATCGCTGGCAACCCAGGCGGTTGTCGCCTTGACACCGGCCGCCGCAGCCTGGCGGCGCACCGATTCGAGCAGTTTGCCGGCGGTTTCCCGGGTGCGCTTCTCGAAGGCGGCGGGGGTCACAAAATCAGGCGGGATGTAGTCGGAGTAGACGATGGAGCGGTAGGGCGGCGCGACATGGAACACGGTGATTTTCGCGCCGCTTTCGCGGGCCATGGCGATGGCTTTCTTGACTGCACGGCCGGCAAGTGCCGAGCCGTCGGTCGGGACCAGGATGTTGCGGAACATGGCGATCTCCTTCTCTGTGGATGTGGCGGAACCTGTGCTACGCCGCCAATCTAGCGCCCGACATCCGCGACCGACTTGATTTAGATCAAAACGCCACGCCGCGGCCCTGCCTATGCTCGCGTCCGTAAGCCATTGTTACGGGAGCCGCCATGCAGGTGCAAGAGCAATACAACTACACCGTCGTCCGCCAGTTTGCGCTGATGACCGTGGTCTGGGGGATCGTCGGCATGCTGGTCGGCCTGATCATCGCCGCCCAGCTGATCTGGCCGGACCTCAACCTGGCGGCATGGCTGTCCTACGGCCGGCTGCGGCCACTGCACACCAATGCGGTGATTTTTGCCTTCGGCGGTTCAGCCTTGTTCGCGACCTCGTACTACGTGGTGCAGCGCACCTGTCATGTACGCCTGTTCGGCGACTGGCTGGCGTCCTTCACCTTCTGGGGCTGGCAGGCGGTGATCGTGCTGGCTGCAGTGTCTCTGCCGCTGGGTATGACCAGCGGCAAGGAGTACGCCGAGCTGGAATGGCCGATCGACGTGCTGATCACATTGGTCTGGGTGTCCTACGCGGTGGTGTTCTTCGGCACCATCGCAAAACGCCGGGTTTCCCACATCTACGTTGCCAACTGGTTCTTCGGCGCCTTCATCATCACCGTCGCGGTGCTGCATCTGGTCAACAGCGCGGCAATGCCGGTGTCGCTGACCAAGTCCTACTCGGCCTATGCCGGGGTGCAGGATGCGATGGTGCAGTGGTGGTACGGCCACAACGCGGTGGGCTTTTTCCTGACCGCCGGCTTTCTCGGCATGATGTATTACTTCATTCCGAAGCAGGCCGGCCGGCCCGTGTATTCGTACCGGCTGTCGGTGGTGCATTTCTGGGCGCTGATCTTCACCTATATGTGGGCGGGTCCCCACCACCTGCATTACACCGCGCTGCCGGACTGGGCGCAGTCGATCGGCATGCTGTT
>JAIENU010000135.1 GCA_019751125.1 Burkholderiales bacterium
GCGCCGCGCCGCCTGATCGTCGCGATGACCGGCGCATCCGGTTCCGTCTACGGCATCCGCATCCTCGAGCGGCTGCGCGAACTCGGCGGCTGGGAAACCCACCTCGTCGTCTCCGAAGCCGGCGTGCTCAACGCCTTCCAGGAATACGGCATGGACCGCAAGGCCCTGCACAAGCTCGCTGACGTCACCCACAACGTGCGCGACATCGGCGCCACCATCGCCAGCGGCTCCTTCATCACCACCGGCATGGTCATCGCGCCGTGCTCGATGAAAACACTGGCCGGTGTTGCCCATGCCTTCGCCGACAACCTGATCACCCGCGCAGCCGACGTGATCCTGAAGGAGCGCCGCCGCCTGGTGCTGATCACCCGCGAGACACCGCTGAACCTCGCCCACATCCGCAACATGGAGGCGGTGACGCTGATGGGCGGCGTGATCTTCCCGCCGGTGCCGGCCTTCTACAGCGGCGGCAAGAGCATTGACGATCTGGTCAACCACTCGGTCGGCCGCGTGCTCGACCTCTTCGACGTGCAGCACGACAGCATTCCGCGCTGGGCCGGCGTCACCGGCCCGGCCGAGCACAAGGAAAAATGAATCCGATGAGCACGATGAACGCGAACAAACCCCTGCCCTACGCCGACGAAACCTTCCGCGGTTTTCTTGACCGCCTGCGCAGCGAAAAGGAACTGGTCGACATCAAGCAACCGGTCGACAGCCGCCACATCGCGACCCTGGTCGACCAGTCGGACAAGGCACTGCTCTTCCACAAGGTCATCGGCTACAACATGCCGGTGGTCTCGGGCATCATCCGCTCGCAGAAACGCGCGATCATGTCGATGGGCTGCGAAACCTATCCGGAAATCGAATTCCGCCTCGAACGAGGCATCGCAAATCCGATCGCGCCGCGTTATGTCGAATCCTGTGCCGCGAAGCAGGTGATCCAGACCGGCAAGGACGTGGATCTGTTCAGCCTGCCGATCCCGATGTTCTCGATCTACGACGGCGGCCCGATGATCACCGCCGGCATCACCATCGCGCGCGATCCGGAGTACGGCCTGAACTCCGGCATCTACCGCTTCATGGTCAAGGAACGCAACCTGACCGGCATCGACATCGTCACGCCGAACAACATGCGCCTGTTCGCGCAGCGCGCCTTCGAAGCCGGCAAGCCGCTGCCGATCTCGATTTCCATCGGCAACCATCCTTTTGAAAACCTCGGTTCCGGTTTCCGCGCACCGCTGGGCACCGATGAAATGGGCATCGCCGGCGGCATCCGCGGCAAGGCCATTGAACTCGCCCAGTGCGAAACCATCGACCTGCCCTGCATCGCCGATTCCGAAATCGTGCTCGAGGGTGAAATCCTGCCGACCGGCTGGACCCAGCCCGAAGGCCGCTTCGGCGAATTCACCCGGCTGATGGGCGGCCTGCACTGGAATCCCGTGGTGCGTATCAACGCGGTGACCATGCGCAAGGACGCCATCTACTACGCGCTGCACATGCCCTGGGAAAACACCTGGCTGATGGCGCCGACGCGCTACACCCAGATCCGCCGCGCGCTGAAAACCGCCGGCGTGCAGGTCAAGGACATCAACGTCACGCTCGGCGGCTGCGGCATGTGGCATGCCGTGGTGTCGATCAAGAAACAGGCCGGCGAAGGCAAGAACGCGCTGCTCGCCGCCCTGTCGGTGATGGACCTGAAGCATGTGGTGGTGGTCGATGACGACATCGACGTGTTCAACGCAATGGACGTGGAATGGGCCATCGCCACCCGCGTGCAGGGCGACAAGGACGTGATCATCATCCCCGGCAGCCGCGCCAAACCGCTCGACCCCAGCCTCGCGGTGACGCCGCCCGGTGTGGTGCCCACCGGCGCCAAGGTCGGCATTGACGCCACGATCTCCGAAGGCATTCCGAAGGAACGCTTCGAACGCATCGCCTACGCCTACACCGACCGCGCAAAAATCGCCGACTACTACGCTGGCAAGGCCGATCCGGTGCAGCAGGCCAGTTCCGGTGATGCCGCCGTGACCGAACTCGCCGGCAAGATCGTCACCGTGATCGAAAAAACGCCGAAGTACTACTCCGAACTCGCCGAACAGTTCGCCGATTACGACTTCCAGACCGTGGCACGCGCGCTGGGCAAACTGCATGAAGACGGCACGCTGTGGCAGGACCCGCGAGGCCGCATGTGCCTGCGCAATTCACAATTCGCGGCAAAGCCGCCGGTCAAAGGCCCCTGAACCATGAGCACTGCAACCAGCACCGTCACCGGCGCGATCGAAGTCCGCGGTATATCAAAATGGTTCGCCGCCAGCGACGGCCAGGCGCTGCAGGTGCTCGACAACATCCAGCTTGAAGTCGCCGCGCATTCGGTGGTGGCCATCCTCGGTGCCTCGGGCTGCGGCAAATCAACACTGCTCAACATCATCTCCGGGCTGGTCACGCCGGAGCGCGGCGACATCCGCATCAACGGCGTCGCAGCCCGCGACTTCGACGACTGGCGCAGCGTCAGCTACATGTTCCAGGAAGACCGCCTGCTGCCCTGGCGCACCGCCCAGCGCAATGTCGAATTCGCGCTCGAAGCCGGCAACATGCCGCGCAGCGAACGCGAGTCGCGCGCGCGAGAGGCGCTGAAGCTGGTTGGCCTCGACAGTTTTGCCGACGCCTTTCCGTACCAGCTCTCCGGCGGCATGCGCAGCCGCGTCGCGCTGGCGCGCAGCCTGGTGCAGGAACCCTGCATCCTGCTGATGGATGAACCGTTCTCGCGCCTGGATGCGCTGACCCGCGCGCAGATGCACGAAGAGCTGCTGCGCATCCAGAAGCTGAAGCAGATGACCATCGTCTTTGTCACCCACGATGTCGAGGAAGCCGTGGTGCTCGCCGACCGCGTGGTGGTGCTGGCGCCGCGCCCGGGGCGCGTGCGTGAACAGGTGGCGATCGACCTGCCGCGTCCGCGCGACACCACCGAGGCTGCCACCGCACAGCTGACACATCAACTTAAGTCATTGATTTAATTAAATATTTTAACAAGGAGCTGACCATGAACAAGCTGCTGAAACCCCTGCTGCTCGCCTTGCTGCTGGCCGCAGCCCCCGCGCAGGCGCAGAAAATCAAGGTCGGTTACTGGACCAGCGGCTTCAGCCTCGGCTTCGGCGCGGTGATGGAACAGCTGAAGTTCGCCGAGAAGGAAGGTCTCGATGTCGAATGGGTGAAGTTCGCCGAGGTCAACGGCCCGACCCGCGCCATTGCCACCCAATCGATCGACCTCGCCTTCGGCGCGCCCTCCACTGCCTCGATGAGCATTGCCGCCGACGGCGTGCCGATCAAGATCGTGCTCGCCTCGCAGATCGCCGAAGCACAGATCGTGGTGCCCGCCGGTTCGCCGATCAAGACCGTCGCCGACCTGAAGGGCAAGAAGATCGGCATGTCGCCGCCGGGCAGCGCCACCCACGCCATCGCCAGCGCGATCCTGCAGAACATCTACGGCCTGAAAACCGGTGACTACAACGTGGTGCCCGGCAATGAAGGACGGCTCGCGCAGTTCCTGATCCAGAAGGAAGTCGATGCCGCGGTGATCCGCTCGGTGACCATCGGCCAGATGAGCGACGACATCAAGCTCACCAACCTCGGCAGCGTGGTTGAAGACTGGAAAAAACTGACCAAGGGCACGGCAGCGCCGATTCTCGCGGTGGGCATCGTGCACAACGACTATGTCGGCAAGAACCCCGAAGCCGTCGCCAAGTTCATCGCCGCAATGCGCAAGGTCAACGAGTTCGGCTCGAAGAACAAGGACCGTGTCGCCGAGATCCTGCAGAAGACCGCCAACATGAACCCGGTCGATGCCAAGGCCTATGCCGCGCAGTGGGATGGCGCGTACATGGTCAGCTTTGAAACAGCCGACGTGAATTCGCTGAAACGCATGCAGGAAATCGTCAAGGCCGCCGGCGCCGCCAAGCTCGATCCGCCCGAAGCCGCTTTCCTGACCGCACCCTTCCAGCGCTCAAAATCGATTAAATAAGGCGATCAAGTAGCCCCCCGGTCATGACCACCCCAAAACTGCGTCTGCACATCGAGAACGCACGCAAGAAGAATCCGATTTTCCACACCCTGCCCGAACACTGGCAGGCGGCCTGCAAGCGCCACAAGGCGCTGGCGAAACACATCGGCGCCGTCAGCTTCGGCTGGGATGGCGACATTCTCGAATCGGTGCTGCCGCAGACCCATCTGGTGATCGGCGTGCCGGCACAGCGCAGCAACCTGGCTGCGCGTGCGCCGCACCTGCGCTGGCTGCATTCCACCTCGGCCGGCATCGATGGCGCGCTGCCGCTCGACTGGCTGCCCAGGGGTGTCACCTTCACCAACAACAGCGGCGCCCACGGCCACAAGGCCGAGCAGTACATGGTGATGGCCTACACCCTGCTCAATACACGCCTGCCGGGGATTGTCGCCAACCAGCAGGCCCGGCACTGGGAAGCGCTGTTCTCGCCCAGCATCACCGGCAAGACCGCGGTGGTGGTCGGCCTCGGCGACCTGGGCGAGGCCGCGGCCCGTGCCGCCAAAAAGGTCGGCCTCAAGGTCATCGGCGTGCGGCGCAGCGTGCAAAAGAACCGTTACGCCGATCGCGTGGTCAGCTACAAACAACTCGACAAGGTGCTGCCGCTCGCTGACTTCGTGGTGCTCGCGGTGCCGCTCACTGCAGAAACCCGTAGCCTGCTCAACGGCCAGCGGCTCGACCTGCTGAAACCCTCGGCCTGCGTGGTCAACATCGCCCGCGGCCCGGTACTCGACCAGGAAGCGCTCGAGCAGCGCCTGCGCAAGGGACGGCTTGCCGGCGCGGTGCTGGATGTCGTCGATCCGGAACCGTTGCCTGCGAATGCCTCGCTGTGGACCACGCCCAACCTGCTGATCACCCCGCATGTCTCCTGCGACGACGGCGAACACTACATCGACATCTCGCTCGACCTCTGGTTCGAGAACCTTGAACTGCTGCTCGCCGGCAAACGGCTGAAGCGGCGCATCGACCCGAAGCTGGGCTACTGATGACCGGCAACGCCCAGGTTGCCGCCGCGCAACTCCCGACCACGGGCAAGCTCAACATCGACCATGTCGCGCACTTCGTGCCGCACATCGATGACGCCAGCGCAGCGCTGGAACAGGCCGGCTTCACGCTGACGCCGTTCTCGGCGCAGTCACACCGCCTCGAACCCGGCGGCCCGCTGGTGCCCGCCGGCAGCGGCAACCGCTGCGTGATGCTGCGCGAGGGTTACCTTGAATTCCTGACACCGACCGCCGACACGCGAATTGCGCAACAGCTGCGCGAGGCGATCCGGCGTTACACCGGCGTACACCTCATTGCCTTCGGCAGCGCCGCAGCCGAAGCCGACCATGCGCGCCTCGACAAGGCCGGCTTCAAGCCGCTGCCCACGGTTGCGCTGCAACGCGAGATCACCACCGATCATGGCGACGAAACCGCGCGTTTCTCGGTGGTACGCGTGCCTCCGGGCACCATGGCCGAAGGCCGCATCCAGTATTGCCAGCAGCACACGCCGCAGTGGCTGTGGCAGGAACGCTGGATCAGCCACGCCAACGGCGCGCGCGGCCTGGCCGCAGTGGTCATCTGCGTCGAAGACCCGCAGGAGGCGGCACAGCGGTATTCACATTTCACCGGCCTGCTCGCCCGGGTCGGCCGCGACTGCTGGCGCATCGACAGCCAGCGCGGCTCGCTGCTGTTTGTGACACCGCAGCGGCTGCAAGCCGTGCTCGGCCTCGAAGCGCCGGCTCTGCCGTGGATCGCCGGTTATGTGCTGACCTGCGACAGCCTCACTGCCACACGTACACGGCTCGCCGCCGGCGGCTGCACCATCCGCGAAGTTGGAGGACTGCGCGGTGAACAGCACCTGCTGCTGGAATGGCCCGCAGCGCTGGGTGGCTTTGTGCTGTTCCAGCAGCCAGCCACGGCGCTACCGGACTTCTCCTAGCAGAATTTATATAAGTCGTTGTTTTTATTAATAAATTTAAAGATCCGCCGATGAAATTCGCAGAACAGTTCGACGTCATCGTGATCGGCTTTGGCCTCGGTGGCGGCATCGCCGCGCTGAATGCCGCACAGGCCGGTGCCAAAACCCTGCTCATCGAAAAATCCACGGTGCCCGGCGGATTGTCGATCTGCTCCTATGGCGCGGTGCGCAGCGCGCACGATCCCGATGAAGCCTTCGCCTATCTGAAAACCACCAATGGCGGACGCACACCCGACGATGTGGTGCGTGTACTGGCCGAAGGTTTCTGCGACCTCGAGCGTTATATACGCGAACTCGCCGAAATCAACGGCGCACGCGTCATCACTTCCGTCGAAGAAAACGAGGAGCGTGCAAAAGCCGGTGATCCCTACCGCCGGCAGATCCGCGGCAACTATCCGCTGCCCGGCACCAACACCTTCTATCACACGTCCGTGGTCGACGTGCCCGGCTTCAGCGCGCGCGAAAGTTATCCCTGGGCCAACGGTGCGCCGAACGGTCCCAAGCTGTTCAAGGTGGTGCATGACAACGTGATCGCCGCCGGCGTCGACATCCGCCTCGGCTGCGGCGCGCAGCGCCTGATCGCCGATCCGGTCACGCGTGAAGTGCGCGGCGTCACCGTTCTCGCGGGTGGGAAAAATGAGGGCCAGGAACAGCACATCGGCGCCAGCCGCGGCGTGGTCATCGCCACCGGCGGCTTCGAGGGCAATGCCGAGATGAAGGCACAGTTCCTCGAAACCTATCCGGTGTTCAACGCCGCCGCGCGCAACAACACCGGCGACGGCATACGCATGGCGCAGGACCTCGGCGCCGCGCTGTGGCATCTGTGGCATGTACATGGCGCCTACGGTTTCCGCCACACCGACCCGGCCTATCCCTACGGCATCCGCGTCAAACGTTTCCCCGACTGGTTCCCCGGCGACCACGACAAGGTCAACCTGAAAATGGCGTGGATCCTGCTCGACGCCTCGGGCAAACGCTTCATGTCCGAATACCAGCCCTACACCCAGGACACCGGCGTGCGCCCGCTGTCCTACTTCGACCCGGTGACCCAGCGCGCCGCGCGCAACCCGGCCTACCTGATCTGTGACGACATCGGCCGCCAGATGTACCCGCTGGGCAAGGCCACCTCGAATGACGAAGGCCTGCGCTACGACTGGAGCGACGACAATCTGAAGGAAGTCGGCAACGGCATCATCAAACGCGCCGACACCCTCGAAGACCTGGCGAAACAGCTCGGCCTGAACCCGGCCGAAGTCAAAGTCTCAGTCGCGCGCTGGAACGCACTGTGTGCCGCCGGCCGCGACACCGACTTCGAACGCCCCGCCGGCAGCATGCTGCCCATCGTCAAACCGCCGTTCTACGGCTCGACGATGTGGGCGGTGATCTCCAACACCCAGGGAGGCCCGGTGCACGATGCGCAATCACGCATCATCGATGTTTATGGCAAACCGATACCGCGGCTTTATTCAGCGGGTGAATGCGGCAGCGCCTTCGGCCACCTCTATCTGTCGGGGGGCAATATCGCGGAGTGTGTGGTTACGGGGCGTATTGCGGGGCGTGGGGCCGCGGCGCTGGGCTGAATGACCAGCCCGGGCAACACCACCCTGCCTACTGCCGCGACCGAAGGTCGCTGGCATACTGATCGTTCCGCCGGTTGAGCAGTATCTAGCGCGTAGGGCGGATGAGGCGCAAAGCGCCGTTATCCGCCGGATGAATTAGCGACCACAACATCACATACGGCGGATGGCGCCGCTAGGCGGCTTATCCGCCCTACTGCGCTTACAGCTCAGCCTTGATTCCTGCGGCCTTCACCACCGTCGCATACTTGCTGATGTCGGACTTGATCGTCGCTGCAAACTGCTCCGGCGTGCCGCCCAGCGGCTCGTAACCCAGCGCAGCCAGGCGCTGCAGCACGTCGGGTGATTTCAGCGCCGCGGCAATCGCGGCATTGACGCGGGTGACCACCGCACGCGGCGCACCTTCGGTGGTGATCACGCCGAACCAGGGTTCGATGTCGTAACCCGGCAATCCCGATTCAGCGACCGTCGGCAGTTCCTTCATCGCCACCGAGCGCTTCAGCCCGGTGACACCAATCGCGCGCAGCCGGCCGCGCTCGGCAAACGGCTTGATCAGCGCGAGGTCGGCAAACATCAGGTCGATCTGGCCGCTGACCACGTCGGTCAGCGCCGGTGCGGTGCCCTTGTACGGCACATGCACGATCTGCGTTTTCGACATTGATTTAAACAGCTCCGCAGCGAGGCTGGACATGCTGCCCATGCCCGATGAGCCGTAGCTGAGATAACCGGTCTTGCGCGAGGCAATCGGGATCAGCTCGCGCGCGGTCTTCGCCGGCACCGTCGGGTTCACCGCCAGCGCATAGGGCACCGCCGCGACATTGATTATCGGCGTCACGTCCTTCAGCGGATCGTAGGTGAGTTTTTCGTAAAGGCTGGGTGCCACCGTCAGGTTGCTGGTGCCGCCCATCGCCAGCGTGTAGCCGTCCTTGGGCGAACGCACCGCTGCCTCGAGGCCGATGGTGCCGCCGGCACCGCCGCGGTTCTCGATGATCACCGGCTGACCCCACTGCTCCGTGAGTTTCTGGCCGACCAGGCGGCCAAGGATGTCATTGGGGCCGCCCGGCGCGAACGGAACGATCAACCTGACCGGCTTGACCGGATACTGCTGCTGCGCCAATGCCGGCCACACAGCGGCCAGCACCACCACCATCACTGCCTGTAACACGATGCGCATGACTGCCTCTCGTCAGTACTGCATCCTCCACAGATCATACGAGCAATGATCATGCCTGTGGCAATACGGGCTGCAGGTGCCCTCGGAAGACCATCCGGGAGAATTTACGCACCGCCGCAGGCCGCGACGCCCCACACCGGTGCAGCTCAGGCCGGCGTGCGCAGCAGGCGATCCGCCTTCCACACGCACCACAGGCCGAAACCGGCGGGCAGCGCGAGCATGGCGAAGGTGATGGTGTAGTCGCCGGTCAGCAGGAACAGGTTGGCGCAGAGGACGGGCCCCAGCGCCTTGCCGGTGTTGACGTAGATCAGTGCGCCGCCGGTCAGCGGGCTGATCTGCTCCGCCGGCACGATGCGCGCGATTTCGGCAAGGAAGGCGCCGTTCCAGCCGCTGGCGGTGGAGCCGAAAACGAAGAACAGCGCGCAGGCGGCAAGCATCGGCCAGTTGGGTGTCAGCGTGAAGCAGAGCAGCGCCGCAACCACCATCACCACGCCGAGGATCACCAGCGAACGGAAGGCGCTGCCCATGCGGTCGGCCATCCAGCCCCAGAAAATGCGCCCCGCCACACCGCCCAGCTGCGAGGCGGTGAGCACGATGCCGGCCTCGATCAGTCCCCAGCCCAGTTCCTCGTTGAACAGGATCACGGTGAAGGTCGAGATGCCGAACTGCACGATGACGAAAGTGCCGCCGGACAGTGCCAGCAGTCGCAGCACCGGATGCCGCCAGTTGTCCATCACGCTGGCGAAGGGATGGCCGCCAATCGGCGCCTTCGGATCAATGTCGGTATCCCAGTGCGGACGCGCGCGACCAAGCACATAGACCAGTCCGAACAGCGCCAGCGAATTGCCGGCGATGGCCCACTGCCAGCCGAAATTCACGGCGACCGCCGGCGCGATCAGCGCCGCGCCGATGCCGCCCAGCGGCACACCGGCCTGCTTGATCGAGAAAATCAGGTTGCGTCGCTCCGCCGGCGTGAAGCGCAGCAGCAGATTGGAGGCCGAGGGCGTCAGCACGCCGTAACCCAGCCCCAGCGCAATCGAGGCCGCGAAAAAGAACGCGACATGGGGCAGGATCGCGATCAGCCCGCCGATGGCAATCAGTGCAAGGCCGATCATCTGCATCCGCGTCGAACCCCAGCGGCGGTTGAACTTGGCACCAAAGGCCAGCGCGACGATCATCGCGCAGGCCAGCATGCTGATCTGGTAACCGATCAGCGCCGAGGGAATGCCGTAGGTCTGCGCCACTTTCGGCGCCACCGCCGGAATCATCGTGGTGCCCATCGTGCCGACACTCTGGCCGACAAGCAGCACCGTCATCAGGAAGCCGAACGACGGCTGTTTCGGGCCGCCGGATGCTGCGGTGGTCACTGTGCGGAGCGCTCCGGCACGACCCACAGGAAGATGTTCGAGGAGAAGCGGCCCGGCGAGTCGTATTTTTCCTCCAGCTCGAGGTTGATGCTGCGCTCGGGTTTCCAGTCGCCGAAGTCAAAGTCGTGCGACACGATGCGCGTGCCGGGCTTCAGTTCCTTCAGGAATTTGCTGCGCAGCGCCTTCATCATCTCCGGCAGCAGGTACAGCGTGATCACCGTGGCGTCACCGATCGGTGCCTTCAGCACATCCAGCTCATGAAAGGTCGCGCGGCTGTCGATGCCCAGTTTTTTTGCGGTGGCATTGCTGCGCTCGACCAGCTTGGCGTCGATGTCGTAGCCGCGGCCGCGCGCGCCGAGCTTCTCGGCGGCGGTGAGCACGATGCGGCCGTCGCCTGAACCGAGGTCGATGACCACGTCCCTGGCATTGACGCCGGCGACTTTCAGCATCTCGTCGACCACGCGCTGCGGTGTCGGCACATAAGGGCCGCCGGACAACGGCAGATCGGCGGCAAGCGCCGGCAGGCATGACAGCAGCATGGCGAGGAACAGCAGGCGGTTCAGTGTTTTCTTCACGATGGAATGTCTCGGCAATAACAATCAGGAATCGGCAGGTTCATCCAGACCAACTTTGGAACGCCAATCTTTTCCCTTAAAAATCAATGGCTTAATTGCAAACAACAGCATCACGGCAGCAATCACCAGCATGGTCACCGCAATCGGCCGGTGCAGGAAGATCGAGTATTCACCGCCGCTCATCGCCAGCGCCTGGCGCAGCGACAGTTCCAGCATCGGCCCCAGCACCAGACCCAGCGCCACCGGCGCGAGGTCAAAACCGAATTTGCGCAGCACGTAACCGACCACGCCCATCGCCAGCATGATCCACACATCCATCGTGTTGTTGCTCACCGAGTAACAGCCCACGATGCAGAACGCGAGGATGCAGGGATAGAGATAAGCATACGGGATGCGCAGCAGATTGACGAACAACCCGACCATCGGCAGGTTCAGCACCAGCAGCACCACGTTGCCGACATACATGCTGGCGACAAACCCCCAGAACAGGTCCGGTTGCTGCTGGATCAGCATCGGCCCCGGCAGGATGCCGTGCACCATGATTGCCGCCAGCATCACTGCCGTGACAGGCCCGGTGGGAATACCCAGCGCCAGCATCGGCACGAAGGCGCCGGTGGCCGCGGCATTGTTCGCCGACTCCGGTCCTGCCACGCCTTCGATCGCGCCGTGGCCGAAACGCTCCGGATTTTTCGACAGGCGCCGCTCCATGCCGTAGGACACAAAGGAGGAAATGATATGCGCCGAGCCGGGGATGATGCCGATCATGAAACCGAGCAGGCTGCCGCGCAGAATCGGCGCTGCCGAATGGCGCAGGTCGCCAGCCGTCGGTATCAGCTGGCGCAGTGAAGGCTGTTGCACCTTGGGCGGATCGGCCTGCCCCGCCGTCATCAGGATTTCGGAAATGCCGAACAGGCCCACCGCCACCGGCACGATGCCCACGCCGTCACCCAGCTCGGTGATGCCGAAGCTGAAGCGGGTATAGCCGCTCATCACGTCGATGCCGATCATGCCCAGCAGCAGGCCGAACACCGCCATCGCCAGCGTTTTCAGCATCGAGCCGCCGCTCATGTAGGCGAGCACGAACAGGCCCATCAGCAGCAGCGCGGTGTATTCCGGCGGACCGAAGCGCAGCGCAAAATCCGCCAGCGTCGGCGCCAGCAGCATCAGGCCGATCACACCCAGCGTGCCTGCGACAAAGGAACCGATCGCGGCAATCGCCAGCGCCGGGCCGGCACGGCCCTGCTGGGTCATTGCATAACCGTCGACACAGGTCATCACCGAAGCCGCCTCGCCGGGAATGCGCATCAGGATCGAGGTTGTCGATCCGCCGTACATCGCGCCGTAATAGACGCCGGACAGCAGCACGATGGCGATGATCGGGTTCAGGCCGAAGGTGGCGGGCAGCAGCAGGCTGATGCCGGCGAGCGGCCCCAGCCCCGGCATCATGCCGACCAGCGTGCCGATGATGCAGCCGAAAAAGGCGTACATCAGCACCTGCGGCTGGAAGGCCACCGAAAAACCCATCATCAGGCTGTTAAAGGTTTCGATCATTTGAAGTTTTCCATGATCAGAAACCCCAGGGCCCGCGCGGCAGCGGCACCTTGAGCATCACACCGACCACGTAATGCGAGGCCAGGCTGAACACCGCGGCAACCAGCGCCGTCATCCACCACGCCTTGCGTTCAATCACGCCGAGGAAAAACACCAGCAGCGCGGCAATGGTGATGCGGTAGCCGATACGTTCGAGCGCGTAGGTGGCAAGCACGCAGGCCGTCATGATCACCAGCGCGCGCGTGGCTTCGGGCCAGGGCAGCGCCGACAACGGCGTCGAACGTGAGCCGAATGCAGCAACCAGTATGCCAATCACCCCCAGCCCCACCGCCAGCAGCTGCGGCACATAACCGGGACCGGGTTCGGCCAGCGTGCCCACCGGAAATTCCAGATTGAGCCAGCCGACCCAGACCGCCAGCGCGAGCAGCGTCAGGCCCGAAGCCTGGTCGCTGCGCAGACCGCCGTCTTGCTGTACTTGCGTTTCAGTCATAGCTTTTTGTCACTCTTTATTGCACCCGGCCGATAGCCTTGACCACCGTGGCGAGGCGCTTCGCGTCGGCATCGACGTATTTCGCAAAATCCGGTGCATCAAGGTAATTCACCGGCGAATTGACCCGCGCCATCTGCGCCTTGAATTCGGCATCACCCACCGCCTGGCGCACCGCATCGCGCAGCACCTTCATCACCGGTTCGGGCGTGCCCGCAGGCGCGAACATGCCGGCCCAGATGTAATAGACGATATCGTGGCCCTGCTCCTTGAAGGTCGGCACTTCCTTGTAGTTGGGATGGCGCTCGGCGCCCCAGGTCACGATCGGGCGCAGCTTGCCGGCCTTGACGTGCGAGGTGATCGCCGCCGGACCGCCGGCAGTCATCGTCACATGGCCGCCGAGCAGCTGGGTGATAGCCGGGCCGCCGCCGGTGGTCGGCACATGGCGCATCTTCAGTTGCGCCGCGTGCAGGAACATTTCCATCGGCATGTGCAGCGCGCCGTAAACACCGGAGGACGAATACGACAGCTCACCCGGCTGCTTTTTCGCCAGCGCGATGACGTCTTTCAGCGTCTTCACCGGCAGCGAGGGATGCACCACCAGAATCACCGGGTCGGCGGAGACCAGCGCGATCGGCGCCAACTGGTCGAGGGTGTACGCCGGCTTGCGGTTGAACAGTTTGTCAGCCTCGGGAATCACCGTGATGCTGGACAAGGCCATCACCACCGTATAACCGTCAGGCCTGGCATTGGCCACTGCAGCGTTGCCCACCGCGCCGCCGGCGCCGGGGCGGTTGTTGATGGTGACGGGCTGCTTCAGCACCTTCTCCAGCGCCGCCGCTGTCGGCCGGCCGGTGACATCGGCCACGCCACCCGGCGGGAAAGGCACCACCATCGTCAATGGGCGGCTCGGAAACGCTTCCTGTGCCTGCGCGGCACCGCAGGCCAGCAGCAGTGCGGCCATCAGATAACGCTTGTTCATGATGTTCTCCTCCGGATTTTTAACTACTGGTATTTACAGGATGTACAGGATATTCAGGATGAACATCCTGAAAACGGGGCGCATTCCGTTTTTATCCTGGACATCCTGCCCATCCTGTTAATTGCTTTTCACGCAGTAACCACACGATTGACCAGCCGCCCCACACCCTCGATCTCGCACACCACCTCGTCGCCGGGCCGCAGATAACCGCTGGCGGTCACCACATCCTTGCGCATCGGTTTCTTGCCGCCGAGCTCGGCATCCGAACCCCAGGCGGTGCCGCCGGGGGTGCCGGTGGAAATGACCACGCCGGGCTGCAGGGTGACAAAGGTCGAGAAAAATTCGACCAGCTGGGCGCAGGTCCAGATCATCTTCGCAGTGCTGTTGCTCTGGCGGAGTTCACCGTTGACCGTGGTGCGCAACTGCAGCTTCTGCACATCATCCACCTCGTCGGCGGTGACAATTGCCGGGCCGATCGGCGCGCAGGTATCGAAATTCTTGCCGGGACCGAGGTTGTAGACCGAGGAACCATCGGGCCGCAGCGTGACCTGGCGGTCGCGTGCAGTGACGTCATTCATCACGGTATAGCCCCAGATGTGTTCATGCGCCTTCGCAGCCGGGATGTGGCGGCCGGGTTTGCCGATGACGATCAGCAGTTCGGTTTCGTAATCGAGTTTTTTGGTCACCGCAGTGTCGAGCACGATGTCATCGCCCTGCCCGGTCACGCCCAGCCCCGTCTTCAGGAAAAACTCCGGGTCCTTGCGCGTGACTTCGGGTTTTTCCTCGCGGTGGTCCCAGTAGTTCTCGCCGCTGCACAGGATCAGCGACGGCAGGATCGGTGCAAGCAGCCGGCATTTCGCCAGCGGCGTGCGCGCAGCGGCCGGCGCCTTCTTGATGGCAGCACGTGCAGCCTTCAAACCGGCATCACCGGCGGCGATCAGCCGCGTCATGTCCGACAGCGCCGCCAGCAGCGCTGGTGCGGTGCCCAGCGGCGCCGCGTCGAGCAGATCAATGACCGATTCGCCGTCCAGTGCGCCGAGGCGCAGCGCGCCGCTGCGCGCGTAACGGACCAGGCGCATCAGGCCACCGGGTTTTCGAGAGTGCCGATCGGCTCGATGGTGATCGCGACGTGGTCGCCCGGTTTCAGGTACTTCGGCGGATTGAAGCCGATGCCGACGCCGGCGCAGGTGCCGGTGGCGATCAGGTCGCCCGGCTCCAGCGTCATCACCCGCGACAGGTCCTCGATCAGGCGCGGAATGTCGAAAATCAGCTGGCTGACAAAGGCGTTCTGGCGCACTTCGCCATTGACCTTGGTGATCAGCTGCAACTGGGTCACATCCTTGATTTCGTCGGAGGTGACGATGCACGGCCCCATCGGGCAGAAACCGTCGAGGCTCTTGCCGAGGAACCACTGCTTGTGGCGGTTCTGCAGCGTGCGTGCGGTGACGTCGTTGATGATGGTGTAGCCGTAGACATGCTTGTAGGCGTTTTTCTGCGCGATGTTGCGCCCGCCTTCGCCGATCACCACCGTCAGCTCGCCTTCGTAGTCCACCGAGTTGGTGTAGTCGTTGGCGCTGGGGATCGCCGCACCGGGCTCAATCACCGAGTTCGGCCATTTGGTGAACATGATCGGCACGTCCGGAATTGCGTTCGCGCCGGCGCTGGCATCGAAGCCGCTGTTGTGGAACTCCTTGGCATGGTCGTGATAGTTCTTGCCGACACAGAGGATGTTCTTCGCCGGGCGCGGAAACGGCGCCAGCAGCTTGACGCTGTCGGCGGGAATGCGGCCCTCACCGCTCTTCACCGCCTTGCGTGCGCGCGACAGGCCTTTCTTGCCCAGGGCGACAAAGGCCGTCATTTCCTTCGGCAGGCGGGTCGATGCCGACAGGTCGACGATGGTTTTGGTTTCGGGATCGTGCACGCCGATACGTGCACCCTTGGCATCGGAAAAGGTCACCAGACGCATTGCTGAAACTCCTCTTTGTTACGTGTCAATGATTCGGGAATTGGATTGCTGGATATTCTCAGTCCGGCTTCGCGCCGGAGACTTTCACGACATGCGCCCATTTGGCGATGTCCTGGTTCAGGTATTTCTCGAATTCCGGCACGGTCATCACCAGCGCCTCGGCGCCCTGCTTCTGCCAGTTCGCCGCGGTATCGCTGCGGGTGGTGACTTTGGTGATTTCGGCATTGAGGCGGTCCAGTATCGGCCGCGGCGTGCCGGCCGGCGCCATCACGCCGAGCCAGATGGTCGCCTCGTAACCCTTGACGCCCGCCTCGATCACCGTGGGCAGTTCCGGCGTGACTTTCGAACGCGTCAGGCCGGTGGTGGCCAGCGCGCGCACCTTGCCCGCCTTGGCGTGCGTGGTCATCGTCGTCACCGCGTCGAACATCATCTCGACCTGGCCGCTCAGCACGCTGGTGCGCGCCTCGCCGCTGCCCTTGTGCGGCACATGCACGATGTCGGCCTTGATCAGCGCCTTGAAGTATTCACCGGCCATGTGGTACGGCGTGCCGTTGCCCGATGAGGCGTAGTTCAAACCCTTGTCCTTGACCTTTGCCAGCTTGACCAGTTCGGCAACGCTGCGCACCGGCAGTGAGGGATGCACCACCAGGATCAGGTCGGAATAATTGATCGGCGCCACCGGCGCAAAATCCTTCATCAGCGTGAACGGTTTTTTCGGGATCAGCGATTCGTTGACGGTGTGGGTGTTCGACATCAGCAGCAGCGTGTAACCGTCGGCCGGCGATTTCGCCACCACGTCGGTGCCGATGATCGAACCGGCGCCGGGCCGGTTCTCGACGATGACGTTCTGGCCCAGCGGCTGCTGCAGCTGCTGCGACAGGAAACGCGCATAGACATCAGCAGGGCCGCCAGCGCCGAAAGGCACCACGATGCGCAGCGGCTTTGCAGGATAGGCCTGCGCCAGCGCTTCGCCCGAAGGCCACAGCGACGCCGTCATGGCGCCCGCACACACGACACCCAGCCACACCCGTTGATGGATACGCATCAGCAGCCTCCTCAGGATTTTGCGGTCACGGAACACGCGCTCGGCGGCCGCAGAAAGGGGCGGCCGGCGGTGCGGAATTTTGTGGTGATATTTTACCCCGGCACCGCAGCCTGCGGTGGGGACGGCCCGAGGCGGTTCCCGGAAACGCAACCGCCCTCTGCTAGACTCAACAGATGATTGACAAACCCTGTCTGTCACGCCCATGAGTGGCGGCCCCGCGGTTCTGCTCCAGCGCCTGGTCGCGGCGCGCCCCGGAGAAACTCGCGCCCTGCTCTGGTCCTTCGCCTATTTTTTCTGCCTGCTCGCCGCCTACTACCTGTTGCGGCCGCTGCGCGACGAAATGGGCATCGCCGGCGGCGTGCGCAACCTGCCCTGGCTGTTCACCGCCACCTTCTTTGCCATGCTCGCCGCGGTGCCATTGTTCGGCGCCGTGGTCGCCAGGCTGCCGCGGCAGCGTTTCATACCGCTGGTCTACCGTTTTTTCACGGTCAACCTGCTGCTGTTCTGGCTGCTGCTTGCACTGGACATCGAAAAGGCGCTGGTGGCGCGCGTATTCTTTGTCTGGATCAGCGTATTCAACCTGTTCACCATTTCGGTGTTCTGGTCGTTCATGGCCGACCTCTATGCCGCCGAACAGAGCAAACGCCTCTATGGATTTATCGCCGCCGGCGGCTCGGCCGGCGCACTGCTGGGGCCGGTCATCGCCATCGCACTGGTGCAGGCGATCGGGCCGGCCAACCTGCTGCTGGTCGCCGTGGTGCTGCTCGAACTCGCCGTGCTCTGCGCAGCCGGACTGGAAAAGGCAGCTGGGGCGCTGCGCGCCGCGCGGCTCGCCACCATCGAGACCGCGCCCGCGCAGCCGGCGCCCATCGGTGGCGGCTGGCTTGACGGCCTCAAGCTGGTGCTGCGTTCGCCCTACCTTGCCGGCATCGCCGGCTGGGTGGCGCTGCTGTCGCTGGCCGGCACCTTCCTCTATTTCCAGCAGATCGAAATCGTCAGGGCCGCTTCCGACGATCCCGCGGTGCGCACGCGCATCTTCGCCAGCATCGACCTTGCCGCCGGCCTGCTGACGCTGCTGGTGCAGTTTGTCGCCACCGGCCGGCTGATCACCCGCTTCGGCGCCGGACCCGCGGCGGCGGCGCTGCCGCTGGTGTTCATGCTCGGCTTCATCACGCTGTGGCTGTCGCCGATGTTGTGGCTGGTGATCGCCTTCCAGGCCCTGCAGCGCACCACCAACTTCGCGCTGTCGAATCCGGCGCGTGAAGTCTTGTTCACCGTTGCCGGCCGCGAAGAAAAATACAAGGCGAAGAGCGTGATCGACCTGGTTGTGTTCCGCGGCGGTGACGCCGTCAGCGGCTGGCTGTTCCACAGCCTGCGCGGCCTCGGCCTCGAACTCGGTGCGATCTCGCTGGCCACGGTGCCGGTCACCGCGGCATGGCTGGGTCTTGCACTGTGGCTCGGGCGCGAGCAGGAACGCCGCGCCGCATCAAATCCGACATCCACCCAGGAGATGCCATGAAATCCCCGCACTTCAAAACCCGCCGCGACCTGCTCAAGCTGGGCGCAGGCCTCGGCGCACTTACCATCGCGCCGCAACTCGCCGCGCAAACCAAACCCGCGCCGCTGCTCAACCGCAAAATCCCCAAAAGCGGCGAACTGCTGCCGGTGATCGGCCTCGGCACCGCGATCATCTTCGACATCGGCAACGACCTCGAAAAACGCGCCGAACGCACCGAGGTCATCCGCACCCTGCTCGATGGCGGCGCAAAGATGATCGATACCGCGCCGTCCTACGGCACTGCGGAATCCGTGGTCGGTGACCTGCTCGCCGCCGCAAAACTGCGCGACCGGGTGTTCCTGGCGACCAAGGTGCGTTCCAATGACAACGAGGCCTTTGCCGCGCAGATGAAACAGTCGCAGCAGCGCCTGCACTCGCAGAAAATCGACCTGATGCTGATGCACAACGTCGGCTTCCTCGACCGCGGCATGGTCGCCTCGCAGCTTGCCATCGTGCGCGAATGGAAGCAGCAGGGCATTTTCCGCCATATCGGCGTGACCCACTCGCAGGACCAGCCGCGCGCCAACGAACGGCTGATCGAAATCATGCAGCAGGACAAGATCGACTTCATCCAGGTCAACTACTCGATGGCCGAGCGCAGCGTCGAGGACCGCTTGCTGTCGGCCGCCGCCGACACCGGCACTGCGCTGATGTGCAACCTGCCCTTCGGCCGCGCCCAGCTGTTCCGTGCGGTCAAAGGCAGGACGGTGCCGGACTGGGCCGCCGAATTCGATGCCACGACCTGGGGCCAGTTCTTCCTGAAATACCTGCTGGCCAATCCGGCAGTCAATGCGGTGATTCCCGGCACCGACAAGGTTGAATACATGCTCGACAATCTGAATGCGGGCCGCGGCCGGCTGCCAGATGCGGCGATGCGCAAGCGCATGACCGCCCACATCGACGCGATGCTGTGATGCGCTAGGACAGCTTCACCGGCCGGATCGCCACGCGGTCTTCGCTGATGCGCTGGTTGAGAAGGTTGACGCAGGCCGCGACCACGTCGAGTGTCGGCGTAGCCGTGCCGGTCAACCGCGCCAGTTCGAGCACGGCGTTGACAATGGCATCCATTTCCAGAGGACGGCCGGCGCGGACATCCTGCAGCGTAGACGTCGGCAGCGAAGCACGCTTTGCAGCGTCGGCAACCCTCGCCTCGGCATCAATCTCGAGCCGGGTGCCCGCAGCCCCCGCCACTGCAACCACTTCGCGCATCAGCGCCACCGCCAGCGGCCGCGTACCTGGGAAGGCCGCGGCCTCTCTCGCGGTGGACTGGGTGATCGCGCCCAGCGTGTTCCACACCGCATTCGACAGCAGCTTGGTCCATTTCACCTTGCGGATGTCATCCGACACCTTGCCGGTCCAGCCGGCGCGGGTGGCGATGGCGGCAATCGCTTCGAGCCGCGGGGTGATGCGGTTGTCGATCTCGCCGATGACCAGTGCGTCGGTGTCGCCGTCAGGCAGGCGCACATGGCCCGGCGCGACGAGGTCGGCCGGTTTCAGCGCGGTGCCGCCGATGATCATTTCCTGCGGGAAAGTGCGGCCCAGCACGCCGTCGGGGTCGAGCACCTTGATCGGCGCGTCGCGCCATTTTGATGCGATGCCCTGGAAGTACCACCACGGCAGGCCGTTCTGCGGAAACACCAGCACGCCGTCCTTCGCCACCAGGCTGCGCAGATGCTGCGCCACCGGCGCGATCTGCTGCGACTTCAGCGTGACAAAAATCAGGTCGTAAGGGCCCTTCTCCTCGCCGGGCCTGCACACACGCACCTTCACCGGGTCGGGCACACCGCTCTTCGGACCTTCAAGAATGAGGCCGCGCGTCGCCATCGCTTCGTATTGCGCGCCACGCGCCACCAGCGTCACATCCTCGCCGGCCAGCGTCAGCCGTCCGCCAAAAAATCCGCCGATTGCACCGGCGCCATAAACCAGAATTTTCATGTGTGTCCCGGAAGGTGCGCAGTCATTGACGATCCATCACTGCAGCTTCGTCACTACGCAGTTGATTGCAAGTGATTGTTTTTATTTGCTTATTTATTGCACGATTGACTCAAAACCGACAAATCCGGCGCAAGCGGCCAGGTTGCGTCAACCGCGCCAGCGAGAACCCTTCAACGCCACGGCATCAGGCCGGATGGCGAACATACACCACCGCCGGCGCGAAGCCGAGTACGCAACATCGGCCTCATCCCCAAAATCTGCCAAAAGAACAGAGCCATCATTCTGCTACGCTCACACATCATGCTCAACCACAAAACCGGCACCCATCCCCTGATCATCCTGCTGCTACCGGCATTGCTGCTGGCCGGCTGCGCGCCATATGTCTGGTTCAAGGAGGGCGCCAGCCCTGCAGAGACACAAAACCTGCTGTCACAGTGCACTGCGAAGGCCCGCGCCGAGACCGCCCGCCACCCCTCGGCATTGCCGCCGCCCCCCGTTCTCAGCGTTGACGGCCAGGGCCGGGTCAACGCAACACAGCCCCCGCGCAACGACAGCGAACGCCTGTTGCTTGAGCAGGAGCTGATCAGCAGTTGCATGAATGCCAACGGCCACTTCCTGCGTCCCAAAGATCCACACTGACCATGACGCCTCGATCTGCACGGCGCCGCCGGCTGCTTCAGGCCACCGCCGCCGGCGCCATCAGCCTGACCATGAATCCTGCAATTGCCGCTGCCACACCGCTGATCACCCGCCCGATCCCCTCCAGCGGCGAACGCCTGCCGGTGATCGGGCTGGGCACCTATCAGGTGTTCGATGTGCCCGCATCCCGGCTCGCCGATACCGAACTGCAGGCGGTGCTGCGCCGCTTCGGCGAGCTCGGCGGCAAGGTCATCGACTCCTCGCCGATGTACGGCCACGCCGAGGCCGCCACCGGCATACTCGCCAGCACGCTCAAACTGCGACCGAAACTGTTTTACGCCACCAAAGTCTGGACCAGTGGCCGCGACGCCGGTATCCGCCAGATGGAGGATTCCTTCCGGCTGATGCAGACCAAAACCATCGACCTGATGCAGGTGCACAACCTGCTCGACCTGAAAACCCATCTGCCGGTGCTGCGCGACTGGAAAAAATCCGGGCGCATCCGCTACCTCGGCATTACCCACTACCACGCCGGCGCCCATGCCGAGCTGGAACGGCTGGTGCGCGGCGGTGACTTCGATTTCGTGCAGTTCAATTACTCGCTCGACGAACCCGAGGCCGAAGCACGGCTGCTGCCGGCCTGCGCCGATGCCGGAGTTGCAACGCTGATCAACCGCCCCTTCTCGCAGGCGGGACTGTTCGGCCGCGTGCGCGGCAAACCGCTGCCGCCGTGGTGCGCCGAGATCGACTGCACAAACTGGGCGCAGTTTTTCCTGAAGTGGATCATCAGCCATCCTGCGGTGACCTGCGCGATACCCGGCACCGGCCGCGTCGCGCACGTCGAGGACAACCTCGCCGCCGCCACCGGGCGGCTGCCCGATGCCGTGACCCGCAAAAAAATGGCTGCCTGGTTCAACGCACAATGATGTTTCGCGCCC
The DNA here is from genome assembly GCA_019751125.1 of Burkholderiales bacterium. GTDB lineage: Bacteria > Pseudomonadota > Gammaproteobacteria > Burkholderiales > SG8-41. Next base: position 21,812 of record JAIENU010000135.1, read on the forward strand.
TCTCGGCCCTGCTTTGCGCCCTGCTGCTCGGCGGCTGCAGCATGCTGCGCGTGGGCTACGGCCAGCTCGATACCGTCGCCGGCTGGATGGCGCACGACTATTTCGAGCTGGAACCGGTTCAGCGCGACGCCTTCAACCTGCGCTTTCAGCGCCTGCACCAGTGGCACCGCCGGGAACAGCTGCCGGAATACGCGCGCTTTTTTGGTGACGTGCGCGATCGCGTGCAAAAAGGCATGCGCAGCGAGGACGTGCAGTGGATGGTCGATGGCATCAAGTCGCGTTTTGCCGCGATTGCAGCACGCGCCGCGCCTGATGCCGCTGAACTGCTCGCCGACCTCACGCCGGCACAAGTCGACACGCTGCGCAAACGGTTCGAGGCCGACAACCGCAAGTTCATCCGCGAACACCGCCTCGACCAGCCCCAGGCTGCCCGCAAGCAGGCCCAGCAGCGTCGGCTGTTATCGCAGATCCGCGACTGGGTCGGCCCGCTGTCCGCCGAGCAGGAAACGCGCATCATCGCGCTGATCCAGCCGCTGCCGCTCAGCGAAAGCCTGCGCCATGAGGACCGCCTGCGCCGGCAGAAGGAATTCTTCGCGCTGCTCGAGCAACGCGGCAACCGTGCAGCCTTCGCGCCGCGGCTGCGCGACTGGCTGGTCAGCTGGGAACACGGCCGCAGCCCTGAACTGGCACGCAACATGGATGACGCCTGGCGCAAACGTGCCGAGTTCTACGCCGCGGTGGACAAGCTGCTCAACCCCGAGCAGCGCAGCCACCTCACCGGCCGCCTGCAGGACTACATCGAGGATTTCCGCGAACTGGCGGCACGCGGCAGCGGCACCAGCGGCGGCGCTTGATGGCCGGTTGATAGAATCGGGCCTGCCCTGATTTGACGACCACCATCATGCCCAGCTACCCCTACCCGCTCGCCTCCAAACTGCCGAAGGTCGGCACCACCATCTTCACCGTGATGTCGCGGCTCGCCGCCGAGCACCACGCAATAAACCTGTCGCAGGGTTTTCCGGATTTTGACTGCGCGCCGGAGCTGAAGGCGCTGCTGGCGAAATACATCAACGCCGGCGTCAACCAGTACCCACCGATGGCCGGTATCCCGGCGCTGCGCGAAGCCATCGCCGAAAAAATCGAGACCCTGTACGGCACGCGTTATGACGCCGAGCAGGAAATCACCGTGGTGCCCGGCGCCACCTACGGCATCTACACCGCCTGCGCTGCGCTGATCCGCCCCGGCGATGAAGTCATCCTGTTCGAGCCGGCTTATGACAGCTACGCCCCCGCGGTCGAAGTGCATGGCGGCGTGCCGGTCTATGTGCAGCTGCGTTATCCCGACTACAGCATCGACTGGCACGCGGTGCAGGCGGCGATCACGCCGAAGACGAAGTTGCTGATCATCAACACCCCGAACAATCCGACCGCCACCGTGCTCTCGGCCGAAGACCTGCGCCTGCTCGAAGGCACCCTGCGCAACACCAACATCGCGGTCATCAGCGACGAAGTCTATGAACACATCGTCTTCGACGGCCACCAGCACCAGAGCGTCTCGCGTTTTCCTGGGCTGGCCGAGCGCAGCTTCGTGGTGTCGTCCTTCGGCAAGACCTACAGCGTCACCGGCTGGAAAACCGGCTACGTCGC